>JBEVFG010000210.1:0-3844 GCA_040512415.1 Pseudolabrys sp.
CGAGCGCCTTGGCGGTTTTGAGATTAATGATCAGTTCGAACTTGGTTGGGTTTTGCACCGGAACGTCGGCCGGCTTCTCGCCATTGAGAATGCGATCGACGTAACCGGCCGCGCGCCGGTACGGATCAGCGGAATCGATTTCGTAGGACATCAGGCCGCCCCCGGTAGCGAAGTAGCGGTATGGGTAGATTCCGGGCAATCGAAGTCGGGTAGCAAGCATGATGATCAGATCACGCTGCCTGATGCCGGCGCCGCCGGAGGTCACGATCAACCCTCCATTGGCCACGCGTGCAAATGCCACCATGTCGCGCTCGATCTCCTCGGGGTTGCGTACGCCGACCGGAACGAGCTCAATCCCCAGCGAGGGCGCCACGGAGTGCATCGCGGCCAACTGTGCGATGCCCGTTGGCTGTGTCGCGTCTCGAAGTACGGCAGCCCGTGTCATTCCGGGCACGATCTGCTTGAGCAGCTCAAGCCACTTGCCGCTCATCCCGTACTCGAACAGGGAGAATCCCGTGACATTGCCCCCCGGCCGCGCCAGGCTATGAACATAACCGGTGCTGACCGGGTCGCTGACCTGAACAAAGACGATCGGTATGGTGCGTGTCACCTCAAGCAACGGTCCAAGTGCCGTCGTGCCATTTGCCAAGACAACTTCCGGCCCAAGCGCAATCACGTCTGCCGCATGCCGCCGCATGAGCCCGGCATCGCCCTCCGCTAGGCGATAGTGGATCCGCACGTTGCGGCCTTCCGTCCAACCCAGCTCCTGCAGTCGTAGCAGAAACGACGTCAGCCTGCTTTGGCCTTCGGGGCTATCAGCGGCCACGGGTGAAAATACGCCGATGCGTCGCACCCGCTCCGGCTGCTGTGCCCGTGCCGCAAGCGGCCATGCTGCCGCGCCGCCGAGCAGCGTGATGAACTCGCGCCGCCGGGTCATTCGATCACCTCGTCGGCGCGGGCGAGTATGGATGGCGGGATTTCGAGCCCAAGAGCCTTCGCCGATTTTAGGTTTGCTATTAGTTCAAAACGGGTTGGCCGTTCAGCTGGCATCTCAGCTGGATTGGTGCCCTGCAACACCTTACGCACCATACCTCCCGCCTGCCGATAGACGCCTTGAATGTCAGGCCCGTAAGCGAGCAGCCCGCCCTCTCTGGCGATATCCGGTAAGAGCGAAATGGTGGGTACTTTTTTTCGGACAGCGATGCCCGCGACCAGTTGCGGGTTGCCCCCGAACAGCGGCGATGAAAGCACCAACACACCCTGTATATGCGCGAGGTCCAGAGCATGGAATGCGTCTGCGATATCGGCCGCGCGGCGAGCCTCGAAAACCCTGATGTCGATACGCATACCCCGTGCGGCGGCCTGGACGGCAGCGAGCTGCAATGAGCCCGTGGTCGGGTCCCATAGAACGCCAATTCCCGAGAGACTCGGAACTGCCTCCTTGAGTAGTTGCAAGCATTTTGCAGCGAAATCGGGAAAATCCAGAAACACGCCCGTTACGTTGCTCCGCGGGCGAGCGAGGCTTTCAATCCATCCGCTAGCTACCGGATCGCTCTCAAGGTCAATCGCGATTACAGGAATATCCCCAGTGGCGTCCTTCGCTGCCTGGACGGCCGGAGGACCAACAGCCACGATGGCACGCACGCGGTCGTTGACCAAATCCGCTGCAAGGGACGGCAAGCGGGATAGCTCTCCATACGCAAGATTTACAACCAGCTCTGTTCTGAAACGTTGGGATGGATCGTTCAACCCCTCATTGATCGCAGTTACGCGCGCATCCAGGGCTGAACCTCTCCCCGGATGCAGTACTCCAACCTTACGATTTTTTCCCTCTTGCTGCGCGCCAACTGGCACCGGCCACGCCAACGCTGCGCCGCCAAGCAGCGTGATGAAATCGCGCCTTCTCACTCGATCACCTCGTCGGCGCGGGCCAGTAGCTTGTCCGGGACGGTCAGTCCGAGCGCCTTTGCAGTCGTGAGGTTAATTGCCAATTCGTACTTGGTTGGCACCTGAACCGGCAGGCCGGCAGGCCTCTCACCTTTGAGGACGCGATCTACATAACCCGCCGCGCGGCGGTATTGGTCGATCCGATCAGGCCCGTAGGAGATCAAGCCCCCCCGGTCGACGAAAACGCGGTCCGAAAAGCATGCAGGTAATTCGCGTCGAGCCGCCAACGTAAGGATGAGGTCGCGGTGAACCAGTCCCAGGTTGCCTGCCGTCACAATCAGGCCGCCGGTAGGTTTGCGCGCGAACGCCGTTAGCGCGCTCTCGATCCCACCGGCACTCCGCAGATCGATCGAAGTCAACTCCACTGCGAACGACGGCGCAACAGACTGGATGGCGCCCAACTGTCCTGTACCGGAGGCCACTGAGGGGTCCCGCAGCACAGCCACTCGTGTCAAGCGAGGGGCGATCTCCTTGAGCAATTCGAGCCATTTACTACTGATGCCGTATTCGAAATTTGCAAAACCTGTGGCATTGCCGCCGGGCCGCGCCAGACTTTCGACAAATCCGGCACCGACCGGATCGGCGACTTGCACAAACACGATCGGGATCATGCGGGTTGCTTCCAGCAACGGCCCCGCCGTTTGGGTTCCGATGGCAAGGATGACATCCGGCTCGAAGGCAACCAATGCAGCTACGTGTTTGCGAATTTCTGCCGCATTGCCTCCGCCCCAGCGCGTGTCGATCCGCGCGTTGCGGCCATCGGTCCAGCCCAATTGTTGCAGGCCTTGGAGAAAAGCTGCAAGGCGAGCCTGTCCTTCCGAGCCGTCCGCGCCCGTACTCATGAGCACACCGATGCGCCGCACTCGATCGAGTTTCTGCGCATGGACACCGAGCGGCCACGCAGCCGCCGCGCCGCCGAACAGGCTGACGAACTCGCGCCGCCTCATGCCGGGCATGGGCTCCCTCCCAGGTGCCGCCGCCTATCATAGCAGGTAGGAACCGCCGGGCGCAGGCGGTTTGACGCATCAGGAGCCTATCGGCGCAGGTCTGCCAGGTCCTTGGGGCAAATCTGAATCGTTATGAATTTAGGGACTGCTGTGGTTTGCGAGGCAGACAGATGTCCGGGCCGAGCCCAATCTCAACGGAAGCCTTCAGCACGTCGGATCACCCTCTGAATCTAAAGGTATGCGGCCATACCGCCCGCAGCCAAAATGTTCGAACATACTGACAAGGCCGCAAGCTTGGCCCATGGCACATGATTCGGCCAACTAAATGGACTGTCTAGCTTAGACGCCGCAGACTTCGATCTCGGCGGAAATCCGATCGGTATTCGGCAGGGCTACTTTAGGGGCGATGCCATATATGAATGGAACACTCCATTAGGGTCGCGTTCGGCCCGGATTGCCTGGAGCCGCTGAAAGTTCGGCTGTGCGAGAAACCGGTATGGTCTAGCTTCGAGGTTTTCGTCCGCCAGCTGGATGCCGTCAGCAAGATTCTCAAGTTCGCGCATGCGCTCGGTGACCCACGCTTGGCTTATGGCTTCGCCGGTCGCATCGCGCGAGATGCCGTAAAGGGCAATATACAGATCGGATTCCATCGAAAACGACATGGCAGGGCGCGGCTGCGTCGGTCCCCACAGCATCCACATCATATGCGAGGGCGACGGCGGCAGCGTCTCGGCAATTTTTCGCATGCCGGGAAGCAGGGCGTCGGCCGACGCATTGGTCCACATGTTGTCGGCAGCGTAGTGCGCGCCCGGCGGGTAGAGCAGGTCTTCCGCTCCCTGTAACAGCCCATCAAGTTCGGTGACGACATTCACATCTCGCATCACTGCCTTGCCAAGCACCGGGCAAGTCTCCAGGAGCGCCAGCACCGCCCTCGCTTCCTCCTGGCTGTC
>JBEVFG010000211.1:0-4004 GCA_040512415.1 Pseudolabrys sp.
GGCGGCGACTACGAGCCGACCCTTACTGCCTCGACAAGAAACCTCGGTGATCGTGTGGAAATCAGGATCCGTGACAACGGCACTGGTATTCCGCCTGACGTAAAAGAAAAGATGTTCAACCCCTTCTTTACGACCAAGCCGACCGGAGAGGGCACCGGCCTAGGCCTCTCCATCAGCCACGACATAATCGTCAAGCAACATGCGGGCTCAATCGACGTCGATACGCAGCCCGGCGAGTTCACCGAAATCATCGTCACTCTGCCGCGCGCGGCGGTATTTGTCTGAAATCCGCGAGAGGACGCGCGGCCGGCCCGGTTCGTTCTTCGGCCGCTTTCGGTTCTCCGACCATGCCTCTTATCCGCCATGTAGTCGCCACACTTCGCGGACGGTTCCCCGAACGAAGCTGTCGGATGTGATTAGCGATGTCGAACAAGCCGAGCGCGCTGCCGAAGCCCTTCGGGCCGTGGCATCGGTCGGTGCTAATGGCCACGAGCAGACAAGCCTTGTCCTTAATCCAGCGCCTGACATCGAGATGAAGAGTGCAGACAGTTGACGGCCCTGCATCGACGCATCGTGTTGTGAAATCGGTGAGTGGTAGAATGGCACTTCAAAGAACAAGCGCGACTCAGATTTAAATAACCGTACGGGCATTGCGAGTGCGCGCAATTCATTGCTGCAAAAAACGCGATGAGGCTGGACCTTGTCGCCCGCAAGTCACCGGAAGCAAGGAAGTGGTCGTGACCTCGGTTGTTGATGCTCGGCAAGCTACGGCTACGCAGTTTGTCTGTCGGTCTTATTTGGCGGTCGTGCTTGCACCGGAACCGCCGATTGCCGGGTGGATTACCGAAATCGAACAAAGGATAAAGGGCGCGGAAACCTTCCTGGGCGGTGCGCCAGTCGTGGTTGACTTGAACGCGGTGAAACTCAGCAAGCTCGCGATTGTGCATTTGATTTCCGAACTGGAGCAGCGCGGCATTCGCGTTTTGGGCCTTGAAAATGTTGATCCGCTTTCGGCAGGCGCAGGTCTGCCGCCTTTATTACGATCCAGCCACTCTGGCACGGTGATGCCCGATAGACCTGCGCCACCCGCACATGATGTGCGTAAAGAGCCATCAACGCTCCTTCTCGACAAGCCGATACGGTCGGGCCAATCGATATTCTTTCCCGACGGGGATGTGACCGTGCTCGGCTCGGTGGCGTCCGGAGCAGAACTCGTCGCCGGCGGCTCCATCCATGTCTACGGCACGCTGCGCGGACGCGCTATGGCAGGATCTCACGGCAATTCACGGGCGCGCATCTTCTGCAACAAGATCGAGGCGGAGCTCTTGGCAATCGGTGGATACTATCTTACCGCCGAGTCAATCGATCAGTTCCCAAAGGGACCCGTGCAAGCATGGCTCGATGGCGATGCGGTGAAGATCGCCACATTGGACCGATGATTCACCATAGGGGATGCAAACGATGGCGAAGGTCGTGGTTGTTACTTCCGGCAAAGGTGGCGTGGGGAAGACCACAACGACTGCGGCAGTGGGAGCGGCGCTGGCGCAAATCGGCCAGAAGGTCGTGATCGTCGACTTTGACGTTGGCCTGCGCAATCTGGACCTAGTGATGGGGGCCGAAAGGCGGGTGGTTTACGACCTGATCAACGTGATACAGGGCATCGCCAAGCTCCAGCAGGCCCTTATTCGCGACAAGCGCGTCGATACGCTCGCGCTGCTTCCCGCCTCACAGACGCGCGACAAAGACGCCCTGACTGAAGACGGAGTTCGCCGGGTCATTGCCCAACTACGGCAGATGTTCGATTGGGTGATATGCGACAGTCCCGCGGGAATCGAGCGCGGTGCAACCCTTGCAATGCGTTTTGCGGACATCGCCGTTATTGTGACAAATCCCGAAGTGTCGTCGGTGCGTGATTCTGATCGCATCATTGGGCTGCTCGATGCCAAGACGCTGAAGGCCGAGCGCGGCGAGCGCATCGACAAGCATCTTCTGATCACCCGGTACGATCAGACACGCGCGACGCGCGGCGAGATGCTTGGCATCGACGATGTGCTTGAGATTCTGGCCATACCGCTCCTAGCCATCGTTCCGGAAAGCGAGGAGGTGCTGCGCGCGTCGAATCTCGGCTCGCCGGTGACGCTGAGCAATTCAGGTAGCGGTGCAGCGCGGGCCTATTTTGACGCGGCGCGGAGACTTATGGGCGAGGACATCGAAATGACGGTTCCCTCCGACAAGGTGGGACTGTTCGGCAAGCTGTTCGGGCGGAGAGCAGCATGAACTTTTTCAATCTATTCAAACGGGGAGGGTCCGCCCCCGTAGCTCGCGACCGCCTGCAGATTCTGTTTGCACACGAGCGCTCCGCCCCGAGCTCTCCCGATTTGCTTACCGTCTTGCGCGAAGAAATTCTCACTGCTGTAGCCAGGCATGTCGAAATTGAGCCAGCCGGCGTCACCGTGCAAATGAACCGCGGCAATAGGATCTCGACCCTCGAGGTCGAAATTGAAATTCCGAATAGCGTCCGGTCACTGTCGAGCCAAGGCCGGCGGAAGCGGCCGCTGCTGGCCGCACACCGTTCCGCCTAGGCCTAAAAGATTGAGTCGCGGCGATAGCACAGGCGAAGCGCCGACCGATGTCCGCTATTGGCACTTAGCGGACATGGGTTGGTGCGCCGCACATGTCCGCTGTTGGAATTTCACCCGCTGTATCTCGTCGCTATCACCGGAGCAGGCCGCGCCCCTGTGGCAAGCCGCCCAGGTGCAAGCGGCAGCCTTTTTAGCGCCCGGGGCCTAAATGTCCGCTTTTGGGGGCACACCGAACCTCCGTTTGCGTTTTATTCTGAGAGCTTTTTCGGGATTAGACGTGAAGGAGGCGGAGAAACCCCGATGCAACTGTTATTGGAGGGTGGCGCTGGTGAGGCAGGCTCGCGGAGTAAAGAAGCAAAGTCGAACGCGATATCAGATGGGTCCTTCGCCGCGTGAAAGGAGTTTTCGATTTCGTCGTGGGCATCATGCAATGGAATGTTGGTGTCAAAGGTCTCGGGCCTTCTCTCGTCTAAAGATGGCACTTCTGCCTCCAGTTTAAGAATGGCCGATTCGAGCGCGATCCGCTCATCTATGATTCCTAATGCCGATATTCGTTGGTCTTTGCGCAATTGGGTAATGAGAATTGTTCGGACATGCTCGTACATTTCTTGCCGAGCCTGAGAGTTGTCAGTTGCCAATTGAGAAACCGCACGGGCAAGGATTGGATAATAATCAGCCAATTGCGAGCCGCTCCCGACTCATTTTGCTTTACCGCTTAATATGAGGCAAAAGGCAGCCTCATGCCTTAGGATTTTTATTTTGTACAGCGCCTTTGCCAAATCCTGGCACCGCGCACCGCATGGATCATTCATGTTGTGCGCAATCTTTTTCGGTAGCATTTGCACGCGCCGGGCAGGTGTTGTCACACCACCAACTTTCCTCCGATACCGCAACGGAGGATGATTTTTTTGAAACGGTACTTCTTTGACGACCTCGCCACACCGAATCGCCAGATGATACCTGCGAACATTTTTTGGGGAGGCGTTCATGAAATCCTCGGTGATCAGACACTCTGTCGTCTTTAACGGACACAAGACGAGCGTCAGCCTCGAAGATGAATTCTGGAATAGCCTGAAAGAAATCGCACATGCGCACGGAGTAACAACGTCGAAGTTGGTCGCGGAGATCGACAATGCGCGCCAGCACGACAACCTTTCTTCAGCGGTCCGGTTGTTCGTATTGGATCAAGTCCGGCGGACGCTCGGAGTGGATATGCCCTTGGGTAACTAAGCGTATTGCGCTACCTGCACCATGGTTTTGGCGTAGGCGGACATCTTGTTTGTCCGCAGACAAAGGGCACAGCCAGATTTTCACGAATCAAGATTAGGCCAACGTCTTGCCCATTGGCTTTGAGCGTGCCGCAACGTCGCCCGTAATTACAGCATGGCTTTCCTTCTTTTCCTGCGGGACACGCGCAAGGGA
>JBEVFG010000212.1:0-6861 GCA_040512415.1 Pseudolabrys sp.
CCCTGCCGTGGCTCGCCGCCATCGCCGTCTATTTCATTTTCCCGGAGCGCATGACCTTCGGCAGCCAGGTGCTGGTGATGGTGATGTTCGCGCTCTCGCTCGACCTCATCCTCGGCTATGCCGGCATCGTCACACTCGGCCATGCCGCTTTCTTCGGGGTCGGCGCTTATACAGTCGGACTTGCCGCCGCGCGCTTGGGCTGGAGTGAGCCGATCAGCGGGCTTTTTGCTGCCGCGATTGCGGCCGGCCTTGTCGGCTTCATCACCGGCTGGTTCCTGCTGCGCTATCGCGGTCTCACGCTGCTGATGCTGACACTCGCAACCGCGATCCTGCTGCAGGAGACCGGCAACCTGCGCTCGGACATCTCCGGCGGCTATGACGGCCTGCCGGGGCTGATGTTCAAGCCGCTGTTCGGCGTCTTCGAATACGACCTCTACGGGCACACATATTACCTGTATGTCCTCGCGGTGCTGGTTGTGGTGTTCTTCTTTGTCCGCAGGATCGTCTATTCGCCCTTCGGGCAGGCGCTGACCGGCGTTCGCGAGAACGTGGGGCGCATGCATGCGATCGGCTCGCCGGTGCACTGGCGGCTGGTAACGGTCTACACCATCGCCGCGGCGATCGCCGGCGTCGCGGGGGCGTTGTTCACCCAGACCAATGCGTATGTCACGCTGACGGTCTTCGACTTCGATAATTCCGCCAAGGTGATGGTGATGCTGATCCTCGGCGGCACCGGCCGGCTTTACGGCGCCTTCGTGGGGGCGGCGGTCTACATGGTGCTCGAGGACTATTTCTCGAAATTGAGCCCGACCTTCTGGCAGTTCGGCATCGGCCTGATGCTGGTGCTAGCGGTGCTGTTCACGCCGCGTGGTGTGCTCGGCGTGTTCGAGAACATCGGCAAATACTTCTCCGAAAGGAAGAAGTCATGAGCGCTGCGCTGCAGGTCGAGGGACTGAACCGGGCTTTCGGCGCGCTGCCGGTGACGCGCGATGTCAATCTGACGCTCGCGCGCGGGGCGCGGCACGCGCTCATCGGACCCAACGGCGCCGGCAAGACGACGCTGGTGAACTTGATCACCGGCGCACTCAAGCCGAACTCGGGCCGCGTGGTTCTCAACGGCGAAGACATCACAAACGTGAGTCAGGCAGAACGCGCGCGGCGCGGCCTCGCGCGCACCTTCCAGATCAACCAGCTGTTCCGTGGGCTTACGGTGCTAGAAAACATCGGCATGTGCATCAGCGAGCGTGACGGCCATGCCCACAATATGTGGCGGGCGGTCGGCAGCAGCCGGGTTGTTCTTGACGAGGCGCTCGATCATCTCGACTCGCTGCGGCTGGTCGACGATGCGCTGAAGCTGGTGCGCGAACTACCCTATGGTCGGCAGCGGCTGGTGGAAATCGCCATTGCACTCGCACAGAAGCCGCGCGTGCTGCTGCTCGACGAGCCGGCCGCCGGCGTGCCGTCTTCGGAGAGCCATCTCATCCTCGATGTGGTGGCCGCGCTGGACCCGGATATCGCAGTGCTGATCATCGAGCATGACATGGACGTCGTTTTCCGGTTCGCGAGAGAAATCACCGTGCTGGTGCAGGGCGCAGTGTTCACGCACGGCACGCCCAACGAGATCATGAACAACGAGCAGGTAAAAGCAGTCTATCTCGGTCAGGAAAGCCATCGCGGAGGCCGCCATGGCTAAATGGGCGATTGACCTCGAAAACGTCCGCGCCGGCTACGGCGAAACCGTCGTGCTCGAGGACATTCGTTTTGCGCTCGGCGCCAGCGAGACGGTGTCGATCATCGGACGCAATGGCGTCGGAAAGACCACGCTGCTGGCCACCATTATGGGCCACACCACGCTGCACGGCGGCCGGCTCTCGCTGCACGATATCGACATCTCAAAAATGGCGACCTATCGCCGAGTCGGGGCGGGGCTTGGTTACGTGCCGCAGGAGCGTGAGATTTTTCCTTCACTCACGCTGCGGGAAAACCTCGAGGTCGCGGCGCGGCCGGGGTCGTGGACGGTCGAGACCGTGTTCGAGCTTTTCCCGCGGCTGGCGGAGCGTGCCGACAACCGGGGCAATCAGCTGTCGGGCGGCGAGCAGCAGATGCTTGCGATTGGCCGTGCGCTGATCGGCAATCCGACCGTCCTGCTCATGGACGAACCGTCGGAAGGGCTGGCGCCGGTGATCGTCGAGGAGCTGGCGCGCGCGGTGAAGCGGCTGACGCAGTCGAGCGGCCTGGCCATCGTGCTGGTCGAGCAGAACACGCGGCTTGCGCTCGACATTTCCCCGCGCGCGGCAGTGATGGACCGCGGCCGCATCGTCTATGACGGCGCCAGCGAAGTCCTGCGCAAGGACCCGGCCAAGCTCGAGCAACTCATCGGCGTGGTGAAGGCGTAGCGCAGGCGCATTGGGCCGGCGCCCATGCATTGCCTTTCAGGCGCGCGGAAGGCATAGAGCGCGCATGAAACTCAGCACCGGTCGCATTCTTACCACGCATGTCGGCAGCCTGATCCGTCCGCAGCCGCTGCAGGAATTCCTGCGCGCGAAGCAAGGCGGCAAGCCTTACGACGTAAAAGCCTATCAGAAATGCCTGAGCGACTCCGTTGCCGACGTCGTACGCGAGCAGGCGGGCGCCGGCATCGATGTCGTCAGCGACGGCGAGTTCGGCAAGTCGATCAGCTGGGCGCAGTACGCGCTCGAGCGGTTGTCGGGCTTCGAGCGCCGGCCGCTCAGGCAGGAGGCGGCCAATCCGTTCAAGCGCGGCGCCGACCGCACCAGGTTTGCCGAGTTCTATGCCGAGCTCGATGCCAAGGAAGCGGTGGCGACCACGACCGAAGCGATCTGCGTCGGGCCGATTAAATATACCGGGCAGGCCGAGCTGCAGCGCGACATCGACAACTTCAAGGCTGCGCTCAAGAACGTGAAGGTGGAAGAAGCCTTTCTGCCGATCGCCGCACCGGCAAGCGTGATCCCAGACCGCAAGAACGAGTACTACAGAAGCGACGAGGAGCTGCAGACCGCGATCGCGGAAGCGATGCGTACCGAATATAAGAAGATCGTCGACGCCGGGTTCCTGCTGCAGCTCGACGATGCGCGCAGCGCGGTGACATACGACCGCATGGTGCCGCCCGCGACCTTTGCCGATTACCGCAAATGGCTTTCAAAGCAGGTCGACATTCTCAATCACGCGATCGAGGGGCTGCCGGCCGACCGCATCCGCTATCACGTCTGCTGGGGCTCGTGGCCGGGGCCGCACACCAGCGACGTGCCTCTCAAGGAGATCGTGGATCTGATCCTCAAGGTGAAGGTCGGCGCCTATGTCATCGAGGGCGCCAACCCGCGTCACGAACACGAATGGCAGGTATGGAAAAATGCAAAGCTCGGTGCCGGGCAGGTTTTGATTCCCGGTGTCATCAGCCATGCCACCAATGTTGTCGAGCATCCCGAGTTGGTCGCCGAGCGCATCACGCGGCTGGCGCGCGTTATCGGCCGCGAGAACGTGATCGCAGGCACCGATTGCGGCTTTGCGCAGGGGCCTTTCTATCGCCGCGTGCATCCGTCCGTGATGTGGGCGAAGTTGGAAGCGCTTAGCGAAGGGGCCCGGCTTGCGAGCAGGGAACTCTGGTCCTAGGCTTCCGTTGAATCAGCACTCCATGGAGGCGCGTCGTGAACATCAACGCTCAGCCGGCCAAGGGACTCGCGATCCCCTTCGATCGCCATCGCCTTGATCGCCTGATGGACGAGGCCGGCATCGACGTGGTGCTGGCGACCTCCAAGCACAACGTGCAGTATTTGCTCGGCGGGCATCGCGCCGATTTCTTTGACTACATGGACGCGACCGGTATCACCCGCTATCTGCCGGTGCTGGTCTACCCGAAAGGCGCGCCCGAGAAGGCGGCTTACATTGGCCATCGCCTGGAGAAATTCCAGCGCGAGATCAGTCCGATGTGGACGCCGGAGACCCAGACCAACACCTGGGGCACGGTCGACGCCATACAGAAGGCGGTCGATCACATGCTCAAGATCGGCCTCAAGCCAAAGCGCATCGCGACCGAGTTCGGCTTCCTGCCATACGACGCCTCGCAGGTGCTGCGCGCCGCATTTCCCGATGCCGAGTGGGTTGATGCTCTCTACGTGCTCGAGCGTCAGCGCGTGAAGAAGTCCGCCGAAGAACTGAAATTGCTGAAACACGCGTCCGAGGCGGTGATCGAGTCGATGCAGGCCGTCATCGCGGCGAGCAAGCCCGGCGTCACCAAGGCCGAAGTGGTCGAGGCGCTGCGCCGCGAGGAAACCAATCGCGGTCTTACTTTTGAATATTGTCTGATCACCTGCGGCACCAGCATGAACCGTGCGCCCTCAGACCAGAAGTGGGAGAAGGGCGAAGTCATGTCGATCGACTCCGGCGGCAACTACGAGGGCTATATCGGCGACGTCTGCCGCATGGCGATCCAGGGCGAGCCCGACGCCGAGCTCGAGGATCTGCTGGGCGAGATCGAAACCATCCAGCGCGTCGCGATGAAGCCAATCCGCGCCGGAATGATCGGCGGCGAAATCTATGCCGCGGCGGCGCCGCTGGTGCAGAAATCAAAGCACAACAATCACATGGAATTCCTCGCGCATGGTATGGGTATGGTGAGCCACGAGGCGCCGCGTCTGACCGATCGCGGCCCGGTGCCTTATCCGAGCGAGTACGCGAAGGAGCCGCTGGAAGCCGGCATGGTGGTGTCGGTCGAGACCACGTTGATGCATCCGGCGCGCGGCTTCATCAAGCTCGAGGATACCGTGGTCGTCACCGACAAGGGCCACGAGGTCTACGGCGAAGGCGCGCGCGGCTGGAATCGCGCAGGGCGGGGATAGTCGGTGGCAGCTTGCTTTGGGGGCTAATGAGACGCGTGCAACGAACCGTCGTCCTTATCGGTCCAGTATTGCTTTTGTCCGGCTGTGCTCGCGAGCCTTGGGTCCCCATGACAGAGACCGATCGAAATGAAGGCGAATGCCTGGGATATGGTTTTTATCCCGGCACCCAGCAATACGATGAGTGGATGAAGTATGTTGAGTCGAAACGGCCAGCGTCGCGTCAGCAATGACTCGACTGAAGCGCTGGCCAGGCAATTGCCGTATGAGCAGGCCTGCCGCGCCTATTGCTGAACATTAGACGCGGATCCACTGCCTCACGATACGAAAATAGTCATGGAGCGATGGGGTCAATAAACAGGGTCAATCATGCTCAATCGTAGACAGTTTGTAGCGACAGGGTTCGCATTCCCTATGCTCTGCTACGCGCGGTCCGCATTGGCTGATGACTATCCTTCTCGGCCGATCACGTTGATCGTCCCTCAAGCTCCAGGTGGCGGCAACGACACCATTGCACGGATCATCGCTCAGAAGATGACGCAGTCGCTTGATCAGCAAGTTATCGTCGAAAATCGACCTGGTGCCGGCGGAACGCTTGGTACGCGCCAACTCGCAAAATCGGCAGCTGATGGCTACGCGGTCGCAATGGGCAGCACCGGAACACTTACCATGGCTCCGACAGCTATTGAAAATGCGGGTTACGACCCGCGTAAGGATTTCGCTCCTGTCGGAATGATTGCCAAGAGTGCAATCATTCTTGTGGTTGGACCTTCGGTTAAGGCTCAAAGCGTTCAGGAACTGGTGGCGCAAGCCAAGAAGGATCCACAGGCTTTCACCTACGGTTCCGGCGGCGTCGGCACGGCAAACCACTTAACGGCGGTCATGTTTGCTGATCAGGCCGGCATCAATCTCACCCATATTCCGTTCAAGGGCGCCGGTCCGGCAATCAACGACGTGCTCGGCGGACATGTATCGATGATTTTCAGCAGTCTTCCGCCAACGATTGGCAACATTAAAGCCGGTAACTTACGTGCCCTTGGCACATGTGCGCTGAGCCGCGCGCCTATGCTGCCAGACGTTCCAACAATGGAGGAAGCGGGCCTCAAGGGCTTCGAAGCAGAGCAACGCTACGGGCTAATTGCTCCAGCGGGAACCCCTGATCCGGTGCTCAGAAAACTCAATCAAGCGTTGAGAAAAGCGCTTAATGCGGACGACGTAAAAGAACGGATAGCGGCTGACGGTGCCGTTGTTAATCCGAGCACGCCGGAAGAGTACGCCACCGATATCGACCGTGAAGAAGCAAAATGGGCGAAGGTGGTCCAGCTTGCAAAGGCGACAAAATGACGTTGCGTTGACTTTGCCGTCCGCTAGTGACCTAAAGCGGACACTCTTCCAGTATGCAGGCTTAAATTGGTATAATCTCTGGGTGGTGGGGGCGTACCATGATCAATTACCCGTTCGCAGCTATAGCAGCCGTTTACGTTGGTTCCTTCACCTATCTATATCAACGGTGCAGCGACCGGCTTCCTCTTCACAAATATTTTTCCAATCACGTCCTGTTGCTTGCGCCGCTGAATTTCCTTTTCACGTATTTCACGAAGGGCCGACAGGGCGCCGTATTCGAGCCGAGGTCTGTTCCCGGCCTCGATAAAATCAAAGAGAACTACGAGGTGATTCGCAGCGAAGCCAAGGTCCTGCTCGACACCGGTGTCTTTCAACGCCCTCCGGCTGTCGATGAGCCTGGATACAACTCATTCGAAAAGGTCGGTTGGCGGCTCTATCCTCTCAAGTGGTACACGAAGGAATGTGGCCCCAGAGCGGTTGCGGCCTGTCCGAAAACCTGCGCCGTGATGGATTCGATTCCCGCTGTTCGGTCCGCGATGTTCACGGTGCTTCCGCCCGGAGCGAAGCTTACCCGTCACCATGATCCGGTCGCTTCATCCCATCGCAATCACATGGGGCTGCAGACGCCGAAATACGAAAAATGCGCGTTGACTCTTGATGGAGT
>JBEVFG010000213.1:0-5937 GCA_040512415.1 Pseudolabrys sp.
GATGGAACCGTGAAGGTGAGGTCGGTGGTCGCGCCGTCGGCCGACACGTTCTGCACGATCATATCCACGTTGACGTTGTTATCGGCAAGCGGCCCAAAGATCGCGGCCGCGACCCCGGGCTTGTCCTGCACCCGACGGATCGAAATCTGCGCCTCGTCCTTGGAGAAGGCGATGCCGGTGACGACTTGCTGTTCCACGATGTCTCCTTCGTCGCAAATAAGTGTACCGGAGGGCGGCTTTTTGGGATCGATGTCCTCGGGCTTGTCGAAACTCGAGCGCACGAAGATGCGCACATTGTGCACCATGCCGAGCTCGACCGAGCGCACCTGCATGACCTTGGCGCCGAGGGAGGCGAACTCGAGCATCTCTTCGTAGGCAATCTTGTCCATGCGGTGCGCTTGCGGCACCACGCGCGGATCCGTCGTGTAGACGCCGTCGACGTCCGTGTAGATGTCGCAGCGTTCGGCTCCGATCGCAGCAGCAATCGCGACTGCCGAGGTGTCGGATCCGCCGCGGCCCAACGTCGTGACGCGGCCAGTATCCCTGTGCATGCCCTGGAAGCCGGCGATGACCGCGACCTGGCCGTGCTCCTTGAAGCGCTTGATCAGCTCGACACCATTCACGTCCAGGATGCGCGCGGAAGCATGCGCGTTATCGGTCAAAATCGGCAGCTGCCAGCCTTGCCAGGACCGCGCGTTGACACCCATGCCTTCGAGGACAAGGGCGAGCAAGCCGGCGGTGACCTGCTCGCCGGTTGCCACCACCGCGTCGTACTCGCGCGCGTCATGCAGCATCGCGGCCTGCTGGCACCATTCCACCAGCTGATTGGTCACGCCGGCCATAGCGGAGACCACGACGGCCACGTCGTAACCGGCGTCGACCTCGCGCTTGACGTGGCGCGCCACATTGCGGATGCGGTCGAGATCGGCGACCGACGTCCCGCCGAATTTCATCACCAGCCGAGCCATGACGTTCCCGTGCGCGCCGAAAGGCGCTAACAAGCGACCGGCACGAAAGCCCCGCGCGCCGGCCTGAAAAGGCGCGTATACATACCGGCGGGGTCGCCGCGCTGCAACAACAGCCGACACCCATATGATGAGATCGTCTGCATGGTTACCGGAAAAGCCCGCATGTCCAGCGTCGATGCCGCCGAGGTCGAGCGGTTTTCGCGCCATGCCGCCGACTGGTGGAACCCGCGTGGGCCCATGGCGGCCTTGCACAAGTTCAATCCAGTCCGGCTTGCCTATATCCGTGATCAGGCAGCGGCCTGCTTCGGCCGCGATCCCAAAAAGCTCGACTGCCTGAAGGGACTTCGCATGCTGGACATCGGCTGCGGCGGCGGCATCCTGTCGGAACCGCTCGCGCGGCTGGGTGTGGCGATGGTCGGCGCCGATCCTTCGGAAGACAACATTGCCGCGGCAAAGGTTCATGCAAGCGGGGCGGGTGTTGCGGTCGATTACCGTACGACGACCGCGGAAGACCTGTCCGCCGCCAATGAGCGCTTCGATGTGGTGCTGGCCATGGAAGTCGTCGAGCACGTGGCGGACGTCGATGCTTTCGTTGGGGCCTGCGCGGCGATGGTAAAGCCCGGTGGCCTGATGATCGCCGCAACGCTTAACCGGACACTGAAGAGCTTTGCGCTCGCAATCGTCGGCGCCGAATACGTGCTGCGCTGGCTGCCGCGCGGCACGCATCAATGGGACAAGTTCGTCAAGCCCGAAGAGTTGGAGAGCGCGATTGAGCACAACGATCTTCAGGTCATCGGCGAACGTGGCGTGATCTACAATCCGCTTGCCGACCGCTGGCAGCTGTCGTCGGACATGGATGTCAACTACATGCTGGTGGCACAGCGCCCGAAGCAAAATGGAGAAGCCGCATGATTCTTGAATTAGTCGAGTTCAATTCGCCGAAAGGTTGGAGCCGCCGGCAGGTCGCCGAAGAGGCACGCAACGTCATTCCGAAATGGCGGGCGAACAAGGAATTGTTGCGCAAGCATTTTCTGCTTGAGCTCAACGGCAAGACCGGCGCCGGCGTTTATATCTGGCCATCTTTGGAAGCGGCGCAGAAGGCGCATAATGAAGAGTGGCGGCAGTCGGTGATCAAGCGCACGGGCGGCGCACCGACGATCCGCTATTTCGACCTCTTCCTGCTGATCGACAATGAAAAGGGTGCGGTCACCGAATTTCCCGAGGCGGCAGAGGTTCAATCGGCAGCGGCCTGACTCGAACAAAGACTTGATCTCCAAAAGATGCTTTGGGCCGTTTTTACCCTGATCGCCGCGGCCGCGCAGACCGCGCGCAACACGATGCAGCGCGAATTGACGGCCACGCTGGGCACGGTCGGCGCCACTCACGTGCGCTTCCTGTTCGGATTTCCTTTCGCCCTGCTTTTCCTGCTCGGTCTCCTGGCCGTCACCGGCGACCACCTGCCGGCGGTGCCGCCCGTGTTCTGGCCGTGGGTGATCGGCGGGGCGCTCGGGCAAATCGCCGCGACCGCACTGATGCTCTCCGCGATGGGCGAGCGCTCCTTCGTTGTGGCCTATGCCTACATCAAGACGGAACCGGTGCAGGTTGCGCTGTTTGGTCTAATTTTCCTCGGTGATAAGGTGACACCGCTGTCGGCTGCGGCAATCCTGATCGCGACCGTCGGTGTGATTGTGATTTCGCTCAAGCCGCGTACGGGCGCCGGCACGATGCGGTCAACCTTGATCGGTCTTGCGGGCGGCACGATGTTCGCCCTGTCGGCGATCAGCTATCGCGGCGCGATTCTGTCGGTTGGCCTTTCTGATTTCGTGCTTGCCGCAACATTCACCGTAACGGTCGGTCTGGTTATCCAGGCCGCGCTTTTATCGGCCTTTCTGGCACTGCGCGATCCAGAGGTCCTGCGGGCCATCGCACGGGCCTGGAAACCCTCGCTGTTTGCCGGCTTTATGGGTGCGTTCGCGTCGGAATTCTGGTTTCTCGCCTTCGCCATCACCACGGCGGCCAATGTGCGCACGCTTGCGCTAGTCGAGGTGCTGTTCGCGCAGGGTGTGACGCGATTTGTCTTCAAGCAGCCGACCACGCAGCGCGAGGGAATCGGCATCGTGCTGGTGGTGATCGGTGTCGCGTTGTTGGTATGGGCTTATTAATTCCGCTCATCCGGAAGCGACGGCAGCGGATGAAATTCGATACCTTCCTCGGAGAGTTCTTTCGCCTCTTCCGGTGACGCTACGCCGTAGATCGAGCGATGCTCGATCTCGCCATAGTGCATTTTGCGCGCTTCCTCGGGAAATTTCGCACCGACATTATCGGCATTCTTGGTGAGGTGATCGCGAAGTTCCTTGAGCTTGGCGCGGATTTCCTGCTCCTGTGGCGAAATCATTGCGACCGGCGCCGGTGCAGGCGCCGGTGCCGCCTCCGGCACTGTCTCCCGGGCCTCAATAGCCTTGCTCCGCTTCCTTGCAGTTGCGGATAGCCGCGGCGCCATGATCGCCTTTTCGACCTTGGCCGAGCCGCAGTGCGGACAACTCACGAGGCCGCGTTTAGCCTGCTTGTCGTAGGCGGCCGAATCCTGGAACCAGCTCTCAAACTGGTGACCCTGCTGGCAGATGAGTGCGTAGCGAATCATTCCGCCCCCCGCACGACGTGAAGGTGCGCCGGCTCCGCCAACGGTTCGACGATTTCAAATCGTCGGCCATGCTGCAGCGACGGGATGCGCGCACGTGCATTGACGACTTCTGCGGGATTGATCTCAGCCACGATGACCCCCGGCTCGGTGCCACCTTCGGCAATGGTGCGCCCCCAAGGGTCAACGATCAGTGAATGGCCGAACGTATCCCTGCCGTTCTCATGTCTGCCGCCCTGGGCGGCCGCAAATACAAAGCAGCCGTTTTCGATGGCGCGGCTGCGAATGAGAACATGCCAATGCGCTTCGCCGGTCTGTTTTGTGAATGCCGACGGAATTGCCAGCATGGTTGCGCCGGCTTCGGCGAGCGCGCGGTAGAGCGCGGGGAAGCGCAGGTCATAGCAAACGGTCAAACCGAGGCGGCCCCAGGGCAGGTCGGCCAGCACCGCGAGCTCGCCCGGACGGTAATTGCGTGATTCGCGATAGCTCTCGCCGCCCGCAAGGTCGACGTCGAACATATGGATCTTGTCGTAGCGCGCGAGAATGTCGCCCTTCGGATCGATCAGGAAGGAACGGTTGGCGGCGCGGTCGGGCGAGATCCTGATCGCAAGCGAACCGATGTGCACGTATATGCCGAGCTTGCGCGCGACCTCGCGCAACGTCGCCAGCGAGGCATCAGCCTCTTCTTCGACAGCCACCGTGAACAGTTGCTCGCGATTGGCAGCCAGGATGTTTGTCATTTCAGGCGTGAGCACATATTCGGCGCCGGCCGATTTTGCGTCACCGATGTACCGGACGGCAGCGTCGACATTGGCGCCGGGCTGGAGACCCGAACGCATCTGGATCATGGCTGCTTTAAAAGTGCCGCCGTTCATGGTGAGGCCTTGCCGCCGGCCAACAGCGGGTCGAGCTTGCCGGTGTGCTCAAGCGCGTGCAGCTCGTTGCTGCCGCCCACGTGCGTGGTGCTGATGAAAATCTGCGGCACGGTCATGCGTCCGGTTGCTCGTTGAATCATTTCTTCCCGGCGTTCGAAGTCACTGCTGACGTCGATCTCGCTGTAGCTTACACCCTTTCGCTTCAGCAAGGCCTTGGCCGCGGAGCAATAGGGGCAAAAGCGGGTCGTGTAGATTTCAACGGGAGGCATGGCGTTTTCGGACATTTGCGCCCTTTTATATGGGGGGACGCGCTGCCGCCACAACCCGCGCAAAGACAAGCACATCGACATGGCCGGCACCCGCTCGCGACAGGGCGCGGGCGCAGGCATCGACCGTGGCGCCCGAAGTGAGCACGTCGTCGATCAACACCAGCCGGCGCCCGGCAATATCCGATTCATGCTCCATGGCGACCCGGAAGGCGCCTTGCACATTATCGGCGCGCTCCGTTTTCGACTTGCCCACCTGTTGCGGCGTCGCCCGCAGACGTTTGAGCCCTCCGTGGAC
The DNA here is from genome assembly GCA_040512415.1 of Pseudolabrys sp. Lineage (GTDB taxonomy): Bacteria > Pseudomonadota > Alphaproteobacteria > Rhizobiales > Xanthobacteraceae > Pseudolabrys. The sequence goes on from JBEVFG010000213.1 coordinate 5,046, forward strand.
AACGGGCACGCCGGTCAATCCCGAGATGACGCCGGCGAGAGTCGCCGACTGATTGAAGCGCCGCGCCCATTGTCGCCGCCAATGCAGGGGCACCGGGACGAGCGCTTTGGCATCGGAAAGCAATTCGCGGCCCGCACGCGCCATCCATTGGCCCATCGTCGGCATGAGGTCGAGGCGGTCGCCATATTTGAGGCTATGGACGAGCGCGCGAGAAATGTCGTCGTAACGCACGGCAGCACGCGCCCGGTCATAGGCCGGCGGGTTGGCAATCGCTTCCATCGACAGCAGGCCGGGGCCGGGATCGTAGGCGAACGGAATCCCGAGCCGAGCGCAGTAGGGCGGCTCGATGAGTGACAGCCTTGACCAGCAATGCGCGCAGAGCCCGTTGCCGTCGCCAAGCGGCTCGCGGCAGGACGGACAAAGCTGGGGCAGGGCGAAGTCGAGCGCGAGCCGTAGCGCCGATCGTAAGCCCTTACGAAAGCGGGCAGCCGATGGCGCGCCAGCCGGACTTGCCGAAACAAGCTCGTTCATGCTGCAACGGTAGCACGATCACCTGCGGACATGGCACGATCACGCGTGACGCGATAGGACAAAGCAATGTCGTCAGGCTCCGATATCTTTGACCGGCGTTTGCTTCGCGTGCGCCAAAGACGCGCGCGACGATTGACGCCTGCGACATTTCTGCTGGATCGCGTTGCGGCCGAGTTGGGCGAGCGGCTTTCCGCGGTCCTGCGCAAGTTCGACGTGGCCGTTGATCTCGGCACGCCATCCGATGCCGTACGTCGCGTGCTGGCGGCGAACAAAAATATCAACATTGTCGTCGCGGCTGGACTGGATGGCGATGACAATGGCCTGCACGTTACCGCCGATGAGGAAGCCTTGCCGTTTGCCG
>JBEVFG010000214.1:0-4883 GCA_040512415.1 Pseudolabrys sp.
GAAAGCGGACATGTGCGGTGCAAGAGAGCATGGGCCCAGAAGGGGACATTTGACGCTATTGGATCAGAGGGAGGTTCCTGATGCGCACTTACCTACGCTTAATTGAATTAAATTGAATCGTAATGGGCAGGACTCCCTTTAAGGCTCGAAGCTAATTAGTGAACCTACGATGTCAGACAAAACTTTGAGGCCGCCCCCTGTTGGCGGTCTCTTTTTTCAAAGCCAGCGATCACTCAACCCATTTGAATTAGAACTTACGAGACCAAGAAAGCGCCTCTTAAATTGGCGGCACATAGGCTCGGGTGAATCGGCATGAGCACCCTGACCATAAAATGCGCTTGTTGTGGCGAGCGGATGACCGCGCCCGAGCGGACGGAATACGTCGATGCACACCGGGTGCGCCACGTATGGAAATGCGAACCTTGCAATTATTCTTTTTCAGCTACCATCGCCGCGCCGAAGCAGCGTCAGGTGATTTTTGCGCGTCTGCTTTGCCCCCGAAAGCGGACATTTGTGCATTATTCGATCAGCTCGTCGGCGAGCTGTTGTAAATGCAACGGCACTTCGAGGCCCAGCGCCTTAGCGGTGTTGAGATTGATGATCAGCTCAAGCTTTGTTGGCCCTTGCACGGGAAGGTCGGCAGGCTTGGCGCCCTTGAGGATGCGGTCAATGTACCCTGCCGCTTGGCGAAACTGTTCGACGAAATCACTGCCATAACTGATTAGACCACCTGATTTTGCAAAAACGCTAGCGTTATAGATCGTCGGAACGCGATAGCGGGCCGCGAGCACGATGATAGATTCGCGATTTGTCGTCGTGAATGAGTCTGGCATCACGATGAGAGCGCCACCCGGGCTGCGCGCTTGTGCGGCGATCACACCTTCGATCTCACCGTTTGCGTGAACCGGGGCGCTACTCACCTCGATGGCAAACGATGATGCGGCGGTTTGAATCGAAGGCATAAAGAATTGGGGCGGCACAGTTGTCGTTGGGTTGAACAGCAGTGCCACGCTCGCCGTGCGTGGTGCGATCTGCATCAATCGTTCCACCCATTTTCCACCCATACCGGGCTCAAAGAGTGCGAACCCGGTAATATTCTTGTCCGGACGTGCGAGGCTCGCGACAAAGCCGCCGGAGATCGGATCCGCTATGTTCACGAACACGATGGGTATTGTCTGTGTCTCGCGGGCAAGGGCACTGATCACGGGCGTGGTCTGACCGACGATTGCGTCGGGTCGCAGACCAACCAACTCTTTTGCAAACGTCCTGATCCTTTCCGGATTAGCAGCGCCCCAGCGAAGTTCGATCCGAAAATTATTACCATCCATCCACCCCAGCTTTGCGAGCGCCTCCCGCAAAGCCATAATCTGAGACTGCGCGTTCGGATCGCTTTCCGCGAAGCCCATCAGCACGCCGATCAGCCGCATCCGGTCGGCCTGCTGTGCACGCACGGCGAACGGCCACCCAGCCGTCCCGCCGAGAAGCGTGATGAAATCGCGTCGTCTCATTTGCCCCTTATCAGGAGGAAGCATCGTACCGGCTCAAAAGGCATGTCCGCTTTACCTCCGAAAGCGGACATGTGCAGTGCACTAGGCGATGTCCGCTTTGTGCCAATAGCGGACATTGCGTTCATTCGAGCAATTCGTCGGCGCGGGCGAGTACGGACGGCGGAATTGTGAGGCCCAGCGCTTTCGCGGTCTTGAGGTTGATCACGAGCTCGTATTTGGTTGGCGCCTGCACCGGCAGGTCGGCGGGCTTCTCGCCCTTGAGGATGCGATCGACATAGCCGGCGGCACGCCGATACTGGTCGATGTAATTAGCCCCATAGGAGACCAAACCGCCGGCGGCGACGAAGATACGTTCGTAATAGACCGCGGGCAGTTTGTGCCGAGCCGCCAGCTTGACGATCAAATCGCGATGACGCGTCGCGGCCGGGCCCGCCGCCACGATCAGGCCACCGCCTGGAGACAGCGCAAAGGCCGTGACGCCGCGCTCGATCTCCTCGGCGTCGCGCATGTTGACCGGCTTGACCTCCACCCCGAGCGACGGTGCCGCGGCCTGGATGACGGCAAATTGGCTGGTGCCGGAGCCTTGGGTGGCATCCCGAAGGACCGCCGCTCGCGTCACGCCTGGCGCGGTTTGCTTGAGCAGTTCCAGCCATTTCGCGCTCAAACCGTATTCGAAACTAACAAAGCCTGTGGCGTTGCCGCCCGGCCGCCCCAGGCTCTCGACGAAGCCGGCGGCGACCGGATCGGAGACGAACGGGAACACGATTGGCACCGTGCGGGTCGCCTGCAGCAGCGGCCCCACGGTCGAGGCGCCAGTGGCCAGAATAACGTCCGGCGCGAGCGCGGCCAATTCGGCTGCGTGTCTGCGAATTTCGCCGGCATTGGCTCCGGCCCAGCGGGTGTCGATCCGCACGTTGCGGCCGATGGTCCAGCCCAATAGCGCCAGCGCCTGCAGGAACGCCCCGACCCAGGCCTGAAATTCCGCATCGTCCGCGGTTGCGGCCAGGAGGATGCCGATGCGCCGCATGCGCTCGGGCTGCTGTGCGCGGGCGGCGAGCGGCCACGCCACCGCCGCGACGCTAAGTCCCGCAATGAAGTCGCGCCGCCGCATGTGCCCCCTAAATAAAGCCTAGCATTTTGCGACCGGGCGGCGAGTGAGAAATGGCACACAACCGAGGTCTATTCCTGAGTATGCGCAACAGACATGTGCAGCGCACAGGCCGATGTCCGCTTTACCCCCGAAAACGGACATGTGCGGTGCACTAGCCCATGTCCGCTAAGTACCAATAGCGGACATTAGTCGACTAGTTCTCGCCCTTCTTCTTTGGGTTTGCCGCCGATCGGCAACAGCATGCCGATCAGGACAGCCAGCCCGACCAGCACCACAAGAATCAAAATCTCAAATGAGCCGTCGCCGTTGTCAGGCCAAATGCCGAACCATTGTTCGATAAAGCGCACGGTTACCGTGCGACTAAGCGGTTGCGGGGATCATCTGATGGCAATTCATCGACCAATGGCCTCTGGCTTTCTCGAGCCTGAGCAAAGCGCAGCGACGATATCTGCCTTAATTCGTTAGCCTGCCGAAAATAGTCATCCGCCAAGCTGACCAACTGGAGCTTCGTGGTGGTATTGGATGCTACGCGCGCAAGGGCATAAAACCGTTGCGCGCAAGATCGTCGGCGGTTGCCATGTACCAAATCCATCGCAAGCGTACCGATCAGAGGCAAACCAATTCTTTCCGCATAATTCTGCGCAAGGCTACGTTTTTTACGGCAAATGCGCTTAACCGGAACGTGTGCTGGGCTTTTCCAAAACACACAAACTACCTTCGGAGGAGCTTGCCCCTAAACTAGAATTATCGCGAGAAGCGCCACACGCTCTCGCGACCTCTGCGAGACATGCAGAGGAGGCCACCGGGATGTGGCTGCCCGGTGGCCTTTTCATTTCGGGAACGCCCGACAAACTTCTGGGTGGCAGGTGGATGATGCTGCCCGGCCAATAAAAGTCATCAAACGTGTTCCAAATCACAGTGTCGACGCGCACTGCGTGCCACGATGGAGCATGGCGCTCGATGGGTGTTCCCATAATTCACCGATCGCCGGTTTGGGGGTCGCCGTTCTCCCTGGACGGTGACCCTTCCCTATTCATCGGCGCCAAGGGTCCGCACTCACAATGACGCCAGAAGAACAGACCGAAGAGGAAATCATTTTGGCCTTCGCGGTTTCCGATGACGCCTTGGAATTTGCAGCGAGCTCGAACTTCTCCCTTGGAAACTGTACAGATGCCCGCATATGCCCCGTGGATGGATGATGCCGCTCAGGATAAGAAATGAGTTCGCTGGACTGGAAAGAAATCGAGATCGTATTGCGGGGCAAGCGCGTAAAGGGACGCTATAACGTTTCAGAAGGCCTAGTTACAGTCGCGGCATGGAGTGGCACCAACACGGCGCCGCTAGGCATTTTGCCCGCCGAACGATTGGCGAAAATGCTGCTGCGCGATCTCGCAAGCCGGGAACAACAAAAATAGCGTCCTCCGCTGGATGAGGCCGCGGAGCGCGAGTCGCGATCCGCTAAACGCGCAATGTAGGGAACTGCGAATGATGTCCGACGTTAATTGTTGGGCGCTCGAACCGCCCTGTAAAGAAAATTATTGGGAGGAATTACTATGCGCACCTTGAGCATTTTGATTGCAGCAGGTGCCGTGCTTTCGGTGAGTTCAATTTTTACCTCAACGGAAGCGGCCACAAGAACTACCGTCATTAGCAGCGACCCACCTCGCTACAGCACTACTGCCACCCAACACCGGTCTTCAATAGCAAAGAGGCGCGGCGCCAATGCCTACGGTTTTTGCCCTCCGGGCCAGGCCAAGAAGCCAGGCAGAGGAAGCGCATTCCGCTGCTAATCGGCACAGGCAATGATGACTATGGCTGATCAAACCGCACGCAGACCTGCAGACAGCTTCTCTGTGCGGCTGCTTGCAACTCTGCTGCTAATTCGTATTGGTGCGTCGGTATCACGCTGGGCGGTGCGACGCGTGTTCAACTAGCGCGTTCGGGTGTGATGGCCATCACAGCCCGTGTTCGCTGGAGATGTCAGTTTTGAAGTAGGCGCTCGGGGTCCCCAAATCCGTTGGGCGCTCGGAAATGAGGGTCGCTGGCTCGGCCAGCGGCCTTTTTTATGCCGAATGATATGGACGCCCCGCCCGCTGCGGGACCAATAGCGGACGTATGCAATGCACTCGCCCTACTGTGCAAAACACAAGCTTATGTCTCGGCGACGCGCCTGCGGGCGGCGCTAATTGCGTCGTCGAGGGATACGGCGCGCTCTAGTCCGCCGACCTTCTCGGCGAGACCATCGGCCCGCAGCAGATCCCGCA
>JBEVFG010000215.1:0-4446 GCA_040512415.1 Pseudolabrys sp.
CGTCCTAACTCACTTTGCCGATCAGGCTGACGGCTTGTTCGACGCGTTTGGCATCCTCATCCCAGAATTTCGCGAATTCGGGTTGATCGAGGAACGCGACCACATCGCCGATATTTTCCATTGCTTTCTTGAACTGCTCGCTTTCGACGACCTTTTTAGTTTCTGTGCGCAATTTGGCAATCGCGGGTGCCGGCGTGCCTTTGGGCGCAAACAGGCCGACCCAAATGGAAAACTCGACATTGTAGCCGAGCTCCTTCATCGTTGGCACATCTGGCAACGATGCCGCGCGCTTGGGCGAGAAGCAGGCGAGCGCGCGCAGCTTGCCGGCCTTCATCTGGCCGCTCGCCGCCGCGATCGAAGTAACCAACACCTGCGAGTTGTTACCAAGGACGGCGGTTAGCGCTGGACCGCCGCCGCTGGTCGGCAGGTGACGCATCTTGATGCCCGCGGCGTTCATAAACAAAGCGGTCGGCAGATGCAGAGCGCCATAAAGCCCGGACGAACTGAAGATGATCTCGTCTGGACGTTTCTTGGCATCGTCGACCAGCTCCTTGAGTGTCTTGTAGGGTTGCTGGTCGTTCACGACCAGCACCATAGGGCCTTCGGTGAGACGCGCGATCGGAATGAAATCAGCGCGCGTGAATTTCGGCGCGCGGCCGAACGTCTTGTCCACTGCCTCGAAGCCTGAAATCGAGGGCAAATGAGCAAGCAGGGTGTAGCCGTCCGGCTTTGCGCTCGCGGCGACCTGTGCGCCGACCTGGCCGGCGGCGCCAGCCTTGGTCTCGATGATGACCGGCTGCTTGAGCAGCGACTCGAGCATCGCCGCAAAAGGACGTGTGACTACATCGACCGCGCCGCCGGGCGGAAACGGGTTGATGATGGTAATCGCATGAGACGGATAGGCATCCTGTGCAGATGCCGACCCCATGCCGAGAGCCGCGGCAGCCGCGGCGCTGCCGGCGACGAAATGACGTCTGTCCACGTGATCCTCCCTGGAAAACGCTTTGTTTTGCCGGGATTTGATCCCGGGCCTTTGGTTGGATGGGATGCTATCGCCCGGCCCGGTGGGCAATCAAGCATCAATGATTGCAACAGCCCTCGTCCAACCGGCTGAGCCACCACGAACTTTCACCGGGAAACAGCTCACTATGAAGCCGGTCGGCGGCAGCGCCTCGAGGTTATGAAGTTTCTCGATGTGGCAGTATCCGATCTCGCGTCCGGCACGGTGCCCCTCCCAGATCAGTGATGCGTCACGCGTCACGGCATATTTCTTCATTGTAAAGATAAATGGCGCATCCCAGCTCCATCCATCAATTCCGGTCACGCGCACGCCGCGTTCAAGCAGATACATGGTTGCCTCGCGTCCCATACCGCAGCCTTTGGCGACGTACTCGGGGCGCCCGTACGCCATACCCGCACTTGTGTTCACCACGACAATCTCGAGCGGAGAAAGTGTGTGGCCAATACGCTTGAGTTCGGCTTCGACATCTTTTGCAGTCGCAACGTAGCCATCGGGAAAATGCCGGAAGTCGAGCTTCACGCCAGGCTGGAAGCACCAGTCGAGCGGGACCTCGTCGATAGTGATTGCTCGCTTACCGTGGTCCATGGTCGAAGCAAAGTGCCAGGGCGCATCGAGATGCGTCGTGCAGTGCGTTGAAAGGCGCACCCACTCGAAGCCCCAACCTTCGCCGTCCGGCAGGTCTTCCTTTTTTAAACCGGGAAAGAATCTGAGGATGTCAGGCGCTGTCGCTTGATGGTCAAGGTATTCGATCTTCGGGCCGTACCCTGGCGGATCGGCCGCCACGTCGTTTTCCAGCGGCACCGAAATGTCGATCACCTTGCGCGGCATTGTGTCTTGCTCCTTGTCAGCCGGGCTTGTGCCGGCCGCACATGATTCTAGTGTGTTTGGCCGCAAGTAAATGCCCGGCCCAACGTCCGGGCATGGTTGAGAAGGAGTGCTATATGCCGGCTTATTGGGTGGCGCGGTCCAAGGTCAACGACCCTGTCGAATACAAGAAATACACCGACCTGGTGCCGGGCATTATTGCCAAGTTCGGGGGCAAGGTGCTGGCCAGGGGAGGGCGTTTTCAGATCATGGAAGGCCCTGACAAATTTCACAGGTTCATCGTCATCGAGTTTCCCACCTTTGAGCAGGGTGTCGCCTGCTTCACCTCGCCGGAATACGACAAGGCCGCGGCGTTCCGGCGCAGTGGCGCGGGAGAAGTCGAAACGATCATGGTGGAAGGGGTTTAGCCCACTAGTTGGGCAGCCCACCCTCTAGCCTATTCCGGAGAAATGCGCATAAGATGACGCAAAATAACGTCTAATCGGGAGGATAGAATGCTTCGACTACTTAATATCAAATCATTTGCGTGGCTTGCGGGAGTGACCGCCACTCTCGTGGCGGGTGGAATGTTCATTCTCTCCGGCGCTCAGGCGCAGAACAAGGAGCCGATCAAGATCGGTTTCTCGATGTCGCTGACCGGCCCGCTGTCCGCCAACGGCAAGCAGGCATTGCTCGGCATGCAGATCTGGGAAGAAGAGACGAACGCCAAGGACGGCCTGCTCGGGCGTCCGGTCAAGCTCATCTATTACGATGACAAGAGCACGGCTGCGGAAGCGCCGGGCATCTACACCAAGCTGCTCGACGTCGACAAAGTCGATCTCATTCTTGGCCCCTATGCCACGGTCCCGGCAGCGGCGGCGATGACGGTCGCGGTGCAGCGGAAAAAGGTGTTCCAGATCCTGTTCGGACTCGATGTGAACTCCGAGTTCAAATATGACCGGTTCTTCGCGATGATCCCGACCGGCCCGAACACCAAACCCTCGTTCACCGAGGGCTTCTTCGATGTCGCGGCCCAGCAGAATCCGAAGCCGCAGACTGTGGCACTCGCCTTCGCCGACGCCGAGTTCGCGCAGAATGCGTGCGAAGGCGCGCGCGTCAACGCCAAGAAGCACGGCTTCAAGGTCGTCTACGACAAGAGCTACCCGCCGGCGACGACCGACTTCACGCCGATCGTGCGTGCGGTGCAATCGGCGAATCCCGACCTGTTCGTGGTCTGCTCTTACCCGCTCGACTCAGTCGGGATGGTCAAGGCGGTCAACGAAATCGGCTTCAAGCCGAAGATGATCGGCGGTGCGATGGTCGGCCTGCAAGCGACCGTGTTCAAGAACCAGCTTGGCCCGCTGCTGAATGGTTGGGTCAACTACGAGACCTGGGTGCCGTCGGATAAGCTGAATCTGGCATCGACCCAGGAGTTCTTGAAGAAATATCAGGCGCGTGCTGCGGCCGCCGGCGTCGATCCGCTCGGCTACTATCTCGGCGGCTGGGGCTACGCCTACATCGAGCTCTTCGGCAAAGCGATCGAAGGCGTGAAGAGCCTCGACGACGGCAAGATCGCCGACTACATGCACAAGACCACGTTCAAGACCATCATGGGCGACATCAAGTACGGCAAGAGCGGCGAGTGGGAGAAGGGCCGCATGCTGCAAGTGCAGTATCACGGCATCAAGCAAGGCGCCGGCCTTGATGTGTGGCGGGGCATGTCGTACCAGAACGTCCTGACGCCGGGCGAATACAAGACCGGCAACGTGATCTATCCGTTCGAGAAAGCGAAGCAATAAGCAACGCCGACGCGATCAAAACAAAGCGCCGCGCGGGGGATCCCGCGCGGCGTTTTCTTTTGGCGCCGTCGAAAAGCCTAGAGGCCCAGGTAGAATTTCCGGATCAGGTCGTTGTTGTTGAGTTCGTCGACCGAGCCGCCCTCGAAGGCGATCTTGCCGTGCACGATCACGTAGCCGCGGTCGGCGATGCGCAAGGCCTGCACGAAGTTCTGTTCGGCCATTAGCACGGTGAGATTGAGACGCTCCTTTAGTTCCTTGATCTTGTCGATGGTGCGCGCCACCAGGATCGGCGCGAGGCCGACCGAGGGCTCGTCCACCAGCAGGATTTTCGGCGCCAGCATCAATGCGCGGCCAAGCGCGAGCATCTGCTGCTCGCCGCCCGACATCGAGCCGGCAAGCTGGCTACGGCGCTCCGCCAGCCGCGGAAATGTTTCGAAGCAGGCTTCCAGATTCTGCTTGATCTGCGCGCGCGCAGTCGGTCGGAACGCACCGAGCGCGAGATTTTCCTCAACCGTGAGCCTCGGGAACAGGCGGCGGCCTTCCGGCACCAGAGCGATGCCGAGATCCACGATCTGTTCGGTGGTGAGCTTCGTAAGGTCGTGCTCGACGCCGTCGATCGATGCCGTAATGCGCCCGGTCTGCGGCCGCACTATGCCCATGATGCATTTGATCAGCGTGCTCTTGCCATTGCCGTTGGTGCCGAGCATCACCACGGTCTCGCCCGCGCGCACGTCGATGCTGACGTTTTCCAGCACGCGCACCGCGCCGTAGGCGGCATCGACGCCTTGAATGGTGATGCTACTGGCCAAGATAGGCCCCTAT
>JBEVFG010000216.1:0-2506 GCA_040512415.1 Pseudolabrys sp.
GCTGCCGGCGCCCGACAAGGATGTCATCATGGTCGGCCCCGGCACCGGCGTCGCGCCGTTCCGCGCCTTCGTGCAGGAGCGCCGCGCGACGGAAGCAAACGGCCGCAGCTGGCTGTTCTTCGGCGAACGCACGTTCACGCACGACTTCCTCTACCAGCTCGACTGGCAGGACGCGCTCAAGGACGGCGCGCTGACGCGCATGGATGTCGCCTTCTCGCGCGACACGCCGGAGAAGATCTACGTCCAGCACAAGCTGTGGGACCGCCGCGCCGAGCTGGTCGAATGGCTCGACGGCGGCGCTTACTTCTATGTGTGCGGCGATGCCAAGGCGATGGCGAAGAACGTGCGCGCGGCGCTGGTGCGCGCTTTTGCCGACGTGAAATCCCTCACCCCCGAAGCAGCCGAGCAGGCGGTGGTGACATTGGAGCGCGAAAAGCGCTATCTGCAGGATACCTACTGATCCTGCGCCTATTGGACGGCCCATAAGCGCGTTTACGCGCGTCTTCCACGGGTAAAACAATGACCGACGAATTGTCGCGCAACGAGCGCATCAAGGAAGCGAGCGACTATCTGCGCGGCACGCTGGCCGATGGCCTGCGCGAGGAGATCACCGGCGCCATTGTCGAGGACGACGCGCAGCTGGTGAAGTTCCACGGCATGTATCTGCAGGACGACCGCGACCTGCGGCCCGAGCGCACCCGCAAGAAGATGGAGAAGGCTTTCGCCTTCATGATCCGCGTGCGCATCCCGGGCGGGGTGCTGACACCGCAGCAGTGGCTTGCGCTGGACAAAGTGGCCCGCGACTACGGCAACGGCACGATGCGGCTCACCACGCGGCAGACGGTGCAGCTGCACGGCGTTATCAAATCGAACCTGAAGGCGACGCTGAAGTCGATCGACATCGTTTTGCTCAATTCGATCGCGGCCTGCGGCGACATCAACCGCAATGTCATGTGCAATGTGCTGCCGGAGCAGTCGCGCGCGCATGCGGAAGCGATCGCACTGGCGCGCTCGATCTCCGACCATCTGCTGCCGCACACGCCGGCCTATCGCGAGATCTGGCTCGACGGCGAGCGCATCGCGGGCGGCGAGGGGGAGGCGGTCGAGCCGATCTACGGCAAGACCTATTTGCCGCGCAAATTCAAGGTCGTTGTGGCGGTGCCGCCGTCAAACGACGTCGACATCTTCGCGCACGACCTCGGCTACATCGCCATCACGGATGTGGCCGGCGATATTGCCGGCTGGAATGTGACCGTCGGCGGCGGCATGGGCATGACCCATGGCGAGCCCGACACCTATCCGCGCATCGCCGAGGTGATGGGCTTCTGCCGCACGGAAGACGTGGTAAAGGCGTCCGAGGCGGTCGTCACCGTGCAGCGCGACTGGGGCGATCGCAAGAACCGTAAACACGCACGCCTCAAATACACGATCGAGGACCGCGGGCTCGATGCGTTCCGTGCCGAGGTCGAGAAGCGTTCCGGCGTCAAGCTGGCACCGGCAAAACCCTACACATTCACTTCGACCGGTGACCGCTATGGCTGGACTGAAGGCGCCGACGGCCGCGGGCATCTCACTTTGTTCGTGCAGAACGGACGCGTGCACGACGTTCCTGGCGCCGCGCAGCAGAGCGCACTGCGCACCATCGCGCAGATGCACGACGGCGATTTCCGCATCACGCCGAACCAGAATCTGATCATTTCCAATGTGCCGACGGAGAAGCAGGCCGAGATCGAGCGCATCGCGCGCGAAGCTGGCCTGCTCGCGCCCTGGTCGGGCCTGCGGCGCAATTCGATGGCCTGCGTCGCGCTGCCGACCTGCGGGCTCGCGCTTGCGGAGAGTGAGCGATATCTGCCGGAGCTGCTCGGCGCGCTCGATCAGAAGCTTGCAGCACACGGGCTGTCGGCCGACGACATCGTCATCCGCATGACGGGTTGCCCGAACGGCTGCGCGCGACCTTATCTCGCCGAGATCGGATTGGTCGGCAAAGGACCGGGCCGCTACAACCTTTATCTCGGCGCGGCTTTCGATGGCTCGCGCATGAACAAGCTTTACGCCGAAGATCTCGATCACGCCGGGATCGTCGCCGCGCTCGATCCGTTGTTTGCGGCTTACGTCGCCGGGCGGCAGAAAAGCGAACGCTTCGGCGACTTCGTGATCCGTACCGGCCACATCGCCGCGAGCGGCAACGGCGCCGAATTTCACGCGAATGCGGGCAAGCAAAAGGCGGCATGAGCGACCCACGTGAACCGAAGGATGTGCCGGAGCCGCGGCTTGGGCCGCTCGCCAGGCTTCCTGTCTTTTTTTCGCTCGACGGCAAGCGCACCATGGTTGTCGGTGGCAGCGCCGCGGCAGCCTGGAAGGCGGAGCTTTTGTCGGCGGCCGGTGCGCGGGTCGATGTCTATGCGGCGGACCCGTGCGAGGAGCTTGAGCAGCTTGCGGCCGGCCCGCCGCGCGGCGCGGTGGCGATCAACGCGCGCCCTTGGCTGCCCGAGGACCTGAAAGGCGC
>JBEVFG010000217.1:0-4400 GCA_040512415.1 Pseudolabrys sp.
TGCTCGTCAATTAAAGTGGTACCGATTAATATTGATTATTAATACGTGCACCGACCAATTTAGGCCGCTGAAGCAAGTTCCAATGCTCGCCGCAGCGCCAGCAGTCATGATTGCGAATGTCCGCTTTGGGTCAGAAGCGGACATTTTCAGTGCAAAAGGTGATGTCCGTTTTGCGGCTAGAGCGGTCAGAAAATGATGTCCGCTTTACCCCCGAAAGCGGACATTCGCGGAAACGTTTGGAATGTCCGCTAAGTGCCAATAGCGGAGCGGCAAGGATATCCCTCAATCCTTCCATTTGATCGAACATCCCATTGAGGGCGTTTGATCCTCGGGGCCGTCGCCGGTTTCGGCCACTTGCTTCATCGCCTCGAAAAGGTCGCGGCGGGCATTGGGCACCAGCGTCTTGCGCGACGCATCGAGCCGTCCGCGATATTGCAGCTCGTCTTGCGCGTTGAAGCCGAAGAAGTCGGGCGTGCACTGGGCGCCATAGGCGCGCGCCACCTCCTGCGTCTCATTGATAACGTAGGGAAAGGTGAAGCCGTGCTTCGCCGCGAACACCTTCATGTTGTCGAAGGAGTCCTCGCGATAAGTCGTGGTGTCGTTCGGCATGATGGCGATCGTGCCGATTCCGATCTCGCGTAGCGCCTTGGCCTCTGCCACGATGCGGCCGATGCTCGCCTTCACATACGGACAGTGATTACAGATGAAGACAACGAGCAAGCCCTTCGGCCCGCGCACGTCGGCAAGTGTATAGGTCTTTCCGTCCACGCCTTTGAGCGCGAAGTCGCACGCCTTCCAACCGAAGTCGCAAATACTGTTTTTGGTTAGTACCATCACCAATCCTCCAAGATTAAGCTTTCGTGCGGTAACCCGCCTATAGGCAAGCATAACGCACGCCCTCTCGTCGTGCCGATATACCAGCGTCGAGCAATGGCAATGCCTTCCCGTTCGACCATTGCAGCAGATGGCTGCGGCATTTCGCGCAATCGCTGCCGCCGAATCCCGGAATCGGAATTGGCAGCTGCGTAAATCTCCGTACCAGCTCACATTCATCACCGCCGGGGAAAATCCAACTGCCGACTACGCTGCCGCGTTCGGTCAGCTGGTCGATATGCCAGCGCACGGACTTTCCGCGACGGAAATGGCGTGAAAGACGCGCCTTTAATCCGCCCGGCCCTTTAGCGGAGCCGCAATAAAGATAGCGACCGGCAGGCAATTCGATCGCTGCCTGGCCCAAGAGCGTCACCGCCAAAGGATCGGCAAGCTCAATCGCGATCACATAGGCGCCGGGCAGAGATGGTGCCTCGTCGACGCTACCGCAGAATCGAATTTCTTCGGACATGGATGTGCTGATCGCCATCGATCGTCAGTATTTGCTTTGCTCCGAGATCGCGGCTGATTACTTTCGCGACATGTGAGCCTACATGCTCGGTCTAGTCGCGCCAGAAATCTTTGAAACGCGTTGGCGACAGCTCGGTGCAGCGCACAGTGTGTTGAATGTTGCGGTGGCCGAGATAGTTCTGGATTGATCGCGTATCGTGACCATCGCCTGCCAACCTATGAGTTTTCATGAGCTTGAGCCTTCTGCTTGGAGTCACAGTTCACGGAGGGGACGCCGCTCTCTCTTAATCGCGATCGTGGCGTTCGATCTCGAGAAAACCGGTGATCTTGCCCATACTTATTCCGCCGCCTGCATCTTGGCGGCCTTTTCTTTTGCCATCTCCGTAAGCGCGCGACGGTACTCGACGGGCATCACCTTGCGGAACAGGGGGCGATATTTGTCCCACTGCGCGAGGACTTCGGCTGCGCGCTTGGAGCCGGTGTAGCGCGCGTGGTTGCCGATCAGCTTTTGCAAGCGTTCGGCGTCCATGGTGCCGAGATTGGCCATCACGTTGACGCGGCCATGGGTTTCGAGATCGTTGTAGTGGCCGAACTCAGCCTCGGCGATCTGTTCTTCTTCCGGGACCGGCTCGAGCTCGACCATCGCCATGTTGCAGCGGGATTTGAAGGTGCCGTCCTCGTCGAGCACATAGGCAATGCCACCCGACATGCCGGCGGCGAAATTTCGGCCGGTATTGCCGAGCACGATGACCACGCCGCCGGTCATGTATTCGCAGCAGTGGTCGCCGGCGCCTTCGATCACGGCGATGGCGCCGGAATTGCGCACGGCGAAGCGTTCGCCCGCCACGCCGCGGAAATAGCATTCGCCGGCGATGGCGCCGTAAAGCACGGTGTTGCCGACGATGATCGAGTCCTCGGGCACGATGCCGCTATCGGCGGGCGGACGGATCACGATGCGTCCGCCCGAGAGGCCCTTACCGACATAGTCGTTGGCGTCGCCCTCAAGCTCGAAGGTGACGCCGCGCGCGAGCCAGGCGCCGAAGCTTTGGCCCGCGGTGCCGGTGAGCCGCACATTGATGGTGTCGTCGGGCAGTCCGGCATGGCCGTAGCGCTTGGCCACTTCGCCCGACAGCATGCCGCCGACGGCGCGGTCGGTGTTGCGGATCGTAGTTTGCAGCCGTACCGGCGCGCCGCGGTCGAACGCGGCTTGCGATTCAGCGATCAATTTGCGGTCGAGGATCTCGTGAATCTTGTGGTCCTGCGGCTCGCATTTGAAGATGTTGGTTCCCGGCTTGGCCTCGGGCTTGTTGAACAGCCTGGAGAAATCGAGACCCTTGGCCTTCCAATGCTCCACCAGTTTGCGCCGGTCGAGCATTTGCATCTGGCCGATCATCTCGTCGAAGCGCCGATAGCCGAGCGCGGCCATCAGCTCGCGCACTTCCTCGGCGACGAAGAAGAAATAATTGATTACGTGCTCGGGCTGGCCCTTGAAGCGCTTGCGCAGCACTGGATCTTGCGTGGCGACGCCGACCGGACAGGTGTTGAGGTGGCACTTACGCATCATGATGCAGCCGGCGGCGATCAAAGGTGCGGTCGAGAAGCCGAATTCGTCCGCGCCGAGCAGGGCGCCCACCACCACGTCGCGGCCGGAGCGGATGCCGCCATCGACCTGCACCGAAATGCGTCCGCGCAGGCGGTTGATCACCAGCGTCTGATGGGTCTCGGCAAGGCCGATCTCCCAGGGGGAGCCGGCATGCTTGATCGAGGTCAGCGGGGAAGCGCCGGTGCCGCCCTCGAAGCCGGCGATGGTAACGTGATCGGCGCGCGCCTTGGAGACGCCGGCGGCAACCGTGCCGACACCGACTTCGGAGACAAGCTTCACCGACACCAAGCCGTCCGGATTGACGTTCTTCAAATCGAAGATGAGCTGCGCCAGATCTTCGATCGAATAGATGTCGTGGTGCGGCGCCGGGGAAATGAGGCCGACGCCGGGCATCGAGTAGCGCACCTTGGCGATGGTCTTATCCACCTTGTGCCCCGGCAATTGGCCGCCTTCGCCGGGCTTGGCGCCCTGCGCCATCTTGATCTGCATCATGTCGGAATTGACCAGATATTCCGCGGTGACGCCGAAGCGTCCCGAGGCCACCTGCTTGATCGCCGAACGCATGCTGTCGCCGTTCGGCAGCGCCTTGAAGCGGTTAGGTTCCTCGCCGCCCTCGCCGGTGTTCGACTTGCCGCCGATGCGATTCATGGCGATGGCGAGCGTGGTGTGCGCCTCGCGCGAGATTGAGCCAAACGACATGGCGCCGGTGGAAAAACGCCGCACGATGGTCTTGGCGGGCTCCACGTCCTCGATCGGCACAGGTGCGCGGCCGTCTTCCTTTGCGTTCTTGATCCGGAACAGCCCGCGAATGGTCAGCAGATGCTTGGACTGCTCGTTCACGATCTTGGCGAAGGCGCGGTACTGCTCCTGCGAATTGCTGCGCACGGCGTGCTGGAGCATCGAAACCGTTTCGGCAATCCAGACATGTTCCTCGCCGCGCATGCGCACGGCATAATCGCCGCCGACGTCGAGCATCGATGAGTAGATCGGCGAATCGCCGAACGCGTCGCGGTGGCGGCGCACCGTCTCTTCCGCGATCTCGGCCAACCCCACGCCCTCGATGCGCGTGTGCGTGCCAGTGAAATACTTATCGACGAAGTCCTGCCGTAGCCCAACCGCATCGAAGATCTGCGCGCCGCAATAGGACTGATAGGTGGAGATGCCCATCTTGGACATCACCTTGAGCAAACCTTTATCGATCGACTTGATGTAGCGTTTGATGATTTCCTCTTCTTCGAGCTTTTGTGGCAGATCGTCCTTCATGGCGATCACCGTCTCGAAGGCGAGATAGGGATTGATCGCTTCCGCGCCGTAGCCCGCCAGGCACGCGAAATGATGCACCTCGCGCGGCTCGGCTGTCTCCAGCACCAGGCCGACGGATGTGCGCAAGCCATTGCGGATCAGGTGATGATGCACCGCCGCGCAGGCCAGTAGCACCGGAATCGGAATACGGTCG
>JBEVFG010000218.1:0-3587 GCA_040512415.1 Pseudolabrys sp.
TGGTCGCTCCTTTTGGCCGGCGTGGCGCTTTGTGGGATCGCCACACTTCTTTTCCTGATGCTTCTCGCTTAGCCCCGCACGAAATACCGCAACATCAGCGAAAGCCTTTCGACAACGACGGTCCGGAGCATCCGGATCGCGGCCGGTCACGTACCTCTACGGAACCGGAAATTGACATAGCGCAACGTGGCTGGCGCCTATCTCTGTCAGAAACCGCGGAAGAGACAGCCACATAACAGAGTGGGAGCCCAGCGGGCAGACGGTCTCGGGTTTTCGACCTGAGATTGCCGCTCGCAACGAGGTCAGTCATGAACGAATTACGCGCTCCTGCAAAACCATGCCCGGTCTGCGGTGTTGCGCTTGTGCGCGTGCCCACGGACGGCTGCTCGATCGTCTACAGGTGCTATCACTGCAAAACTGAAGTGGTGAAACCGATCCGACGCGACCCCGAACGCCGGCCAGTCACGAGCCGGCGGGGGATCGCGCGTTTTCGCGCATAGACAGCAGCGCGGAGCGTCCGTTCCGGTTTCAGCCGCCAAACGGCGCAAGTGAGTGGCTTAACGGCTCGGTGGATATCTGGAACATGCCCGCGAAAGGCTGATCCATTTCCGGATGAGAAACAGGGCGCCGGAGACCGGCATCAGCGGCCTCACCGCAAATTTCTCCTTAGCCGATGATTTTGGCCATGGCGTCCATGGCCTTTTCGTCCGGATTGGTCAGGCAGCGCTCGATGAAATCGTCGCTTTGCTTGTGCAGGACGTCGAGATTGAACTTCGTGCTCCCTGATTTTCCCAGCATGAATCCGCGCAGGAAGGCAATCGCGACGTCGCGATTGGCGCCGCTCTCGCGCATGATGTCCTTGCAGGAATATTGTTCGATGATGCGATCCTTGTTGTCCTGCGCTGAAATGGGCGCGATCGTTCCGGCCAGAAGGACTGCGGCGCCGAGAACGGCCGCGATATGCGTCGGCTTCATTTTTACAGGTCCCCTAATTGCAATTGCTTCGGCGCAGAAGGCCGATGCATCGTGAGCCGCCGCTGAATGTGATGGCCCCGAAGGTTGCTGGATCGTTTTCGCGTACGATTGAAAAAAAGTCGCCGCCAAGGCTCGGGTTCGATCTGGAGGTCGTCGCAGGACCGCTCGGCCTTTTGCTCATCTGCTCGGCGCAGTAGGTGCCATCGATGGCCGGATTGCAGGGTTGAGCGATGCTTTCCGCACGAAGTATCGTGACAATAATGAGTGCCATCAGCAAAATTCTTGGCACCGCGCCGCAAAGCACCGTCATCGGCTGAAATCCTGTTGCAAAATCCTATTGCAAAGACCAAGCCGTTGAAAGCCTACGGTCTTCAAGCAGGCGCACACGCATATAAGGCCCCGCAACCCGGCATTGATCTGGATCAACACCATGGAAAAAAACAGGTTATGATCGAGTAGAAGTTCGCGAACATTTGGGGGTTAGTATGTTGCGAGTAACCACTGCGATACTGGCGCTTTTCTTTGCGACGGCGGCATCTGCACAGACGCAGGTCCCGTCCAACAGCCGGTTGAAGACCATCGCTAGCACAAAGGTCGTCAAGATCGCCTATCGGACCGACGCCAGGCCGTTTTCGTTCGTGAACAACAACCAGCCGGTCGGCTACTCAATCGACCTGTGCAAACTGGTGGTGATATCCATCGAGCGGCAGCTCAATGCGGGCAGCCTCAAGATCGAGTGGGTCCCCGTTACACTTCAGACGCGATTCTCGGCGGTGGCGAGCGGGAAGGCCGATATGGAATGCGGCTCGAGCACCGTGACCTTGAGCCGGATGAAAGAAGTCGATTTTTCGAACTTTATCTTCATCGAAAGCACCGGCGTTGTGGTCAGCAAGACGTCGAATATCCGAAGTTTTGCCGATATGGCGGGTAAAAAAATCGCGGTCGCTTCCGGCACGACGAACGAGCAGGCCATCATTACGCAGCTCAAGCAGCAGAAGATCGAAGCGACGGTTGTTTCGGTCAAGGATGGGCCGGAAGCCATTGCAATGCTGGAAAGCGGAAGCGCCGATGGCTTCGCCAGCGACAAGCTTCTGCTGGTCGGTGCCAAGTTTAAGACTCCGGACGCATTCATGATGCTGCCCGATGATTTGTCGGTGGAGCCTTATGGGATCGGGTTGCCGCGCGGCGATTGGGCGTTCCGCCTCGCCGTGAACACGGGTCTGGCGCAAATCTACCGCAGCGGAATGATCCTGAACGTGTTTGCAGGGTGGTTTAACCAGATCGGACTTCAGATGAGCCCGGTGTTGAGAGTTGTATACGGGCTCGGGGCCCTGTCGGACTGACTGGGTCCAGGTTTGGTGGTTACTGCAAGCCGGCGCGCCGGAAGCCTTCCAGGTAATGCTTCCGGTCCTCATCGAGCTTGAACGGCATCTCCTTCGAGATCCAGCTCAGTGAAATATTGGGCTGGACGCGGCGCAGCTCCTGCATTGCCGCAGCCGCGACGTCGCTGCGCCCGGCCATGCCGGCGGACGCCGTGAGCACCCTGTGGCCGCCGACAAAATCGTTGCGTTCACGGATAGCCTCGCGGGCGAACCGCATGGCTTCCTCGTAGTTGTGTCCGTTGTACTGCGAGTAGGCGGCAATTCCGTAGTAAAGCGCTGAGAACGGGTCGCGCGGGCTTAGCCGCAACGCGCGCCGCGCCGCCAGATCGCCGTCCTCCCATCGGCCGCAGTAGCAGAGCGTGAGCCCGTAATAGCCCTGGGCCAGGGAAAAATTCGGATTGAGGCGCAGCGCCGTTTCGAATTCGGCGAGTGAATCGTCGAATCGCCGCGTAAAAAGGTAGACGTTACCCAAAGCGTAGTGCGCCCATGGGTCCTCGCTGTCGGCGCGGAGCGCAGCAATCGCCGCGCGTTCGGCGATCGGCACCGCCTTTGACATTTCGGTCCAGCCCATATGGGCGCTGAAGGTATGGGCGGCAGCGAGCACGCCGAGGGCCTGCCCGTAGTTGGGGTCGATGGCGGTTGCCTTTTCCAGCATCGCCTGCGCGACCATGTTGTCCTGCCGCGTCAGCCGCCAGTAGTGCGACAACCCCCGCATCACAAGGTCCCACGCGTCCAGGCTGTCCGGCGGCTTGCGCTGCGCACGGAAATTCTCCGCGGCATAGAGCTGTGGCTCGATCGCCGCGACGATCGCTTCCGTGATTTCGTCCTGCACCGCGAAAACGTCGGCGATATCGCGGTCGTAGCGCTCTGCCCAGATGTGCGTCCCGGTTGTGACTTCGTTGAGCTGCGCCGTGATGCGCACGCGTTCGCCGCTCTTGCGTACGCTGCCTTCGACGACGTAGCCGACGCCGAGTTCCTCGGCGACCTGCTTCATGTGGACGGCTTTGCCCTTGAATGTGAACGAAGAGTTACGTGCGATCACGAAGAACCAGCGCAGCTTCGACAAGGCCGCGATGATGTCCTCGCTGATCCCGTCCGAAAAATATTCCTGCTCGGGGTCGCCGCTGAGATTCACGAAAGGCAGCACCGCGATGGCGGGCCGGTCGGGCAGGGGCAGGGCCGGGCGCGACGATTCCTGAGCGTCTTCGTGCGCGCGGGACAGCAGGTCGG
>JBEVFG010000219.1:0-2573 GCA_040512415.1 Pseudolabrys sp.
AGATAGATGAACTCCGAGCCGCCCTCGCGCAATTTCCACAAGGGGTAGAGCGCGGACGAGAAGAAGAACATGGGAAACATGACGAAATTCATCGCACCGGCAAAATTCTCGACCTGGCGGATATAGACCGAGAGAAACAGCCACAGCGCCCCGAGCATCAGGCCCGACACGATGAGCGCCGGCAGCACGTAGAGCCAGCCGCTCCACTCGAAGGTCACGTCGAACAGGATGCAGACCGCGAGGAAGACGTAGCAGGTGATCACCGATAGCGCCGTTCCGGCGACCAGCTTGCAGGCGAGCAGCACCCAGCGCGGCAGCGGCGCCGTGAGCAGGAGCCGCATCACACCCATCTCGCGGTCATAGACCATGGACAGCGAAGACTGCATGCCGTGAAACAACAGAATAATTCCCAGCAGTCCCGGCACGATGTAGACCTGATAGGTGATGTAGGTCTTGTACGGCGGAATGATCGAGACCCCGAACACGTTGTAGAAACCGGCGGCGAATACCGCGAGCCACATCAGCGGCCGGACCAGCGCCGACAGCAGCCGCCCACGCTGCTGCACGAACTTGATCATTTCGCGCGTGGTGAGAGCGCGAAGGGCGCGGGCGGCGTGGGCGATCTGCATGGCTTAACTCTAGTGCGGTGGATTTGAGATTCCTATCACTATAGCCCGCACCCGCGAGGCGACGGTTCCGCTCGTGACTCACTTGTTCAGCCGGCAGGGCGTCTCCGGTTCGTCGTCACCGAGCGTGTCGAGATCGTTGGTCTTGTGGAGGAAGCCCTCGACCGGCGCGCGCGCAACCACGGAATAAGGCGCGGCGAGCAGGATCGCCTGACGCAATTGGTGGTCCCACGGCCGCACGCTGACGGCGAGACCCTTGTTACCGTCGAATGTCCCTTCGTCGACGATGAACTTTCGCTGCTTGTCGAATTCCGTCGAGCGCGTGCGCAACGCCGCCTGCAGCACCATCTTGACCGCGATCCACGCCGCCCAGTCGGTCCCTTCCATGTGGCGGCCCCCGGTGAGCTTCTGAAAGCGGGAGTTTACCTGCGGCGCGCCGTTGTGCTCCCAGGTCCAGTGCCAGGCGGTGGCTTCGAGATCGATGCTGCCGACGACCGGCCGCGCCCGCACTGTGTGATAGGGAACTTGGCGGGCGAAGTCGAAGGCGTGGTCGGCGACGAACACCACGTCGTAGTCGCGGTTGATGGCGCTGAGCAGCGCCGGATCGTTTTTTTCCCGCTCGCGCGGATCGGTGCCGGGCTTGAACTGCTGACGCGCAACGATGCGCGCGCCGAACTTCTTCGCCGAATTCTCGAATGCCTTGGCCATGACCGCATCGGCTGGGAGCGGGCCTTCGAAAACAAGAAGATTGCTCCACTTGCGCGAGACCAGATATTGCACCAGCCCATCCATGCCCATGGCCAGGCTCGGCAGCGTGTGCACAAACTGCGCGGCGCAGACCTCGCGCCGCAATGCATCGTCAGCCGCCGTCGCGTTGAAGATCAGAACATCGCGACCGCGAACGGCGGCGGCCAAGGGTTTGAACGCGTCTGCCGGCGCATCGACGATGAAAAATTGGATCCCGCGCGCATCCCTCGCCTGCACCACCGCGGCCGCGACCTCGGCCGGGGACGGCACGCTGATCCGCTCGAGAGCGAATTCGGTTTTCAATACGCGTGTGAGCGCCTGCGCCTCGTCGAGGCCGACCTGCGCACCGGCAAAGGGACGCTCGCGGGTCTTGAGCACCAGACGTCCAAAGCCCGTGATCGGCTCGTAGCGGGCATCGCCGGCGACCTCGACATAGCCGATGGTCACGCGCTGCGGCGGCGCCGGTGGTTGCTGCGCGAATGCCGCCGGTACCAAACTCGCAACCGCGATGGCACCTAATGCGATGCAGAGGTTGCGCCACGAGCTCATCCCGCCGCGTCCAGGCGGGGAAGCGATTTGACGGAGCGCCGGGAGAGCAAGCGGCAAGGAAACGCTAGCGCGGTTCCCGTCCGAGCGGACGCAGGATGGCAGCCACAGTCTCTCCTCCGTCATTGCCGGGCTTGACCCGGCAATCCATCCTCGTCGCAAAACACATCTTACGAAGCGGATGGACCCGCGGGTCAAGCCCGCGGGTGACGCCGGAAAAACAGCTGAGCCAATGCGAACGGCAACCGCTTTAGTCATCGATGATCACGCCCCAGGGAATACGGCCGACAGGGATGG
Organism: Pseudolabrys sp.; assembly: GCA_040512415.1. Taxonomy (GTDB): domain Bacteria; phylum Pseudomonadota; class Alphaproteobacteria; order Rhizobiales; family Xanthobacteraceae; genus Pseudolabrys. Next base: position 2,217 of record JBEVFG010000219.1, read on the forward strand.
AAACGATCGGTTTGCGGCTCTTGGTATCGATGACGGTGATGTCGTCGCCAAAGCCGTTGGCGACAAAGAGCCTGGTCTCGTCGCGCGTGAGCGTAATGCCCCATGAGCGCTTGCCGACCAGAATGTAAGTCTGGACCTTGCGCGCCGCCACGTCGACCACCGCCACATGCGCGGCATGACCGAGGGTGACATAGGCGGTCTTGCCGTCCTTGGTCATGACCAGGCCGACCGGAGTGACATCGGTCTTGCGCATGCCCGGCGGCAGGAACTCGATCTTGCCGCTGACGGCGAAGTTGGCGCGGTCGATAATGTAGACTTCCCCGGACAATTCCGCGGTGACCCAAAGCTCCTTGCCAT
>JBEVFG010000220.1:0-15519 GCA_040512415.1 Pseudolabrys sp.
GCGATGACGGCGAAGGATGCTCACGCCACTTTCGTATCCGCCGGAAAGGCAGCAAAGGACTTCCGGAGCGCCGGGCGCGCGTAGGTTCGGGGGAAGGCTTAGCTAAAGGCAAGCATCGGCGTTCGCCAGAGAAAGCCGATATCGACGTGCGCAAATGTCCGCTTTGGGTCAAAAGCAGACATGTGCAGTGCACTAGGCGATGTCCGGTTTGTGCCAAAACGCGGCGGCGTAGGATCGGCGTGAAAGCTATCGTTTGTTCGCCTTCCGCCACGCGCCAGGCCAAAATCCACCTTTGTTCACTTTGGTCCAATAGCGTACAAACCGCGGCTTAGCGCCTCGTCTGGTCGAGCCGGAACACCATTTGGGTCGGCCGCACGAACCGCAGCGCCACCAGAAGCACCGACATCACCATCACCATGTAGATGACGGCCATCGCGTCGATCGAATAGACCGGCCGGACACCGCCGGCGAACACGTTGTAGTAGAGAGCGACAACGAGTGTTTGTGAGCCGCCGCCGGCGAGCAGGAAGGCGAGCTCGAAATTGGAGATGGTATTCACAAGCACCAGAAGCCCAGCGGTGAGAATGCCGGGCACCATCAGAGGCAGCAGGACGCGGCGGAATATCTGCAGCCGGCTCGCGCCGAGCATCGACGCGCTCCATTCGAGATTGAGACTGATCTGCTCGAAGAAGGGCAACAGGATGAAGACCGCGAGCGGCACCATCGGCACCAGGACGGCAAGGATGACACCCAATACGGTTGCACCGATTCCGAATTTGTACAGCGTTGTTGCGAGCGGAATGCCGTAAGTCATCTGCGGAATGAGCAGTGGCAAGAAATACAGCAGCAGCAGAATCGGTTTGGCGCGGAAGTTACGCCGCGCCAAAATGTAGGCGGCAGGGAATCCGATCGCGAGCGCGATGAACACGACTGCCAGCGCGATAAACAGCGTGATAAACAACACCTGCCCCAACTCGAAATTCGTCCAGGCATAGGTGAACCAGTCGGTTGTGAAGGCGGGCGGCAGTGGCTTGCCGAACCAGCGCTTGGCGAACGCGCTCACCACGACGTGGCTGACGATGCCGGCAAGGTTGAGAATGAACCCCAGCAGGAAGATGTAGATGACGAGCTTCCAGGTGCGGCCACGCATTGGTTGCCCCTACCGCTTGCCGACGCCCATTGTCGTCGCAATCGTCATGCGGCGACGGACCAGTACGATGATAATGAGCGCTGCTAACTGGCACAGGCCCATGATGACGGCGACAGCGGACGCATAGGACATGTCGTAAAGCTCAAACGCCTGCTGATATGCAGCAATCGAGATAGTCCGTGTCGAGCCGGCCGGCTGCCCCACCATCACGGCGGACGGAAATACCGCGAAGCTCATGACGAAAACGAGCGCAAAGGCGATCAAAAGCCCCGGCGCGATCAAAGGCAACATGACGCGCCGGAATATCGTCCATGGCCCTGCCCCCAGCATTCGTGCAGAGTCCTCAAGGCTCGGATCAATGCCCGAGATGTAACCGAGCAGCATAAGGAAGCAGAACGGGAAGTTCTGCATGAACAGCGAAAGAATGACGCCGATGAAATTATGAGTGAGCTCGAGCGGCTCCTTGATAATGTCGGCGCCGAGCAGCATCTGGTTCAGCCAGCCATTAGTGCCATAAAAGCCGAGAATGCCTTCGGACAGAAAGATGACGCCGAGCGAGATCGGTAGAACGAGGATGGTGGTGATCGTGCGTTCCATCCAGATGCCGCGCCGCATGCCGTAGGCAAAAAAAAGCGCAAGCAGGACAACGACGACGCTGTTCGGAAGTGCAAGCGCGAATGTCGTCTTGATCGTGGTGTATTGGTACGGATCGGTGAAGAACAAGACGTAGTTCTTGATGCTCCAGGCCTCGCCTTTGAGCGGCTGCAGGCTGGCATAGACCCCGTAGAGAAACGGATAGACGAACATCGCGATGACGTAGAGCAGCGACGGCAAGAGGCAGACGATCGCGAGAAGATCGAGTTCACTGCGGCTGTCGGTGCGGGCCAAGGCCATGACGCTTATTCCCGCGGCAGAAGAACAAGTTTGTCGGGCGGCAGAGTCACATCGACGGTATCGCCCAGCGCGAGCTTTTCCGTGGTGCGTACCCAGACCCGCGTCTGGCCCTCCATCATAACGGCGACCTCAAGCTCGCGACCAAGATATTCGACGAGTTCGACTTTGCCACGCAGCACGTTTTGGCCATCCGGCGCGGCGCCGACACGAATATCGTCAGGCCTAATAGCCATGACGGCGTTGCCGGAACTGGCGAAGCCATTCGCGCGGGCGCGCAACCGCCGGCCCTTGGCGACGCCCTCCATGTAACCGCCGGCGCCTTCGCCAAGCTCAACGTCGAAGAAATTGCGAAAACCCATGAAGTCGGCGACGAACACATTGCCCGGACGGTCGTGGATCTCCTGTGGCGTTCCGACCTGCATCAAGAGGCCATCACGCAGAACGACGATGCGGTCGGACAGGGACAACGCTTCGGCTTGATCGTGCGTGACGTAAATTGAAGTCAGGCCCAGTCGCGCATGCAACTGTTTGATCTCGGCGCGCATCTCGACGCGCAATTTGGCATCGAGGTTCGACAAGGGCTCATCGAACAGCATCAGACGCGGATGCAAAACGAGCGCGCGTGCGATCGCCACACGCTGTTGCTGACCGCCAGATAATTGCCCGGGATAGCGCTCTTCGTAGCCAGACAGCCGCACCAGGCCGAGCATTGTCCCCACCCGCTCCTTGATCTCTGCGGCAGGCTTACGCTGCAGCGACAGGCCGAATGCGACATTGTCGAAGACGGTTAAATGCGGAAACAACGCATAGTTCTGGAACACCATGCCGAAGGCGCGCTTTTCCGGCGGGAGACCGTCAATGCGTTGATCGTCGAGCCAGATTTCGCCTTCGGTCGGCGGCACGAGGCCGGCAATGATACCAAGCGCTGTGGACTTGCCGCATCCGCTCGGCCCGAGGAACGTCACAAACTCTCTGCCGCGGATCTCCAGCGACAGGTGATCAAGCACGGTCTTGCCGCCATACCGCTTAGTGATACCCACGCGCAGCTTGTTGATGGAATTGGCCATGTCCCCCGCCGCCTGCCCAACGTGACGAGAGCTCGCCCGAAGCCCCGCACGATGTGTGTGGCGTACTGTTACTTCTTGATCTGATCGGCGCCGATTTCGCGGTCCCAGCGGTCCATGGCGTAGCTCAGCGCGGTGACGCCGAGTGGCGGCGACACTTTCCACTTGGTGCCGACCTGATCGTATTCGGGTCGCCAGAATTCCTTGACGTCGTCCTGGATGTTCTTCGGCGCTGACGCGATCGTTGCCGATTTCACGATAGGGCCGATGAAGGCGGTCCAGGTCAGCACCTGCTGCTCCGGCTTCCACATGAACTTCATGAGGTCGAGGATGACGTCGACCTGTTCCTTCGGCACGCCGGTCGGGATAGCCCAATAGTGGCCGTCGACAACGAAGGTCGTGTTCTCGAGGATCGCAATCTTTGAATCAGGCGGGATCACGCTCTGAGCGCGCGGCTTCATGTCCCATTCCATGATGCCCGCGATCATCCAGCGCTGGCCTTGCGCGAATTCCTTGAGCGTGATGGCAGTGCCGGTTGGATAATATTCGACTGACTTGCCGAGCTCTTTCAGGAAGTCCCAGCCCTTTTCCCACCCCCTTTCGGGATCCATCGGCTTGGAGTCGTTGAGGATGAACGACATGCCCTGGAGGATCGAACGGCCCGGCCCGCTATTCGCCGGGCGCGCATACATGAACTTGCCGGGGTTGGCCTTCACCCAAGCGAGCAACTCGACCGCAGTCTTCGGCGGGTTGGGCACTTTCGACGGGTTGTAGATGAACACCGGACCGCCGGCATTGCCGACCGATGGGATCAGATACCCGCCGCCTTCGTCGTAGAGTGCCTTGCCGGCGTCGGTGAGGATGTCACGCGGGAATTCGGTCTTATAGTTTGGAATCTGGATGATCTGCTTGTTGAGGGCGAGCAGTGAGCCGCCGTCCTGTCCGGTCAGAACGAGGTTGATGTCGAGGCGCCCCGCATCCTGCTGCGCCTTGATCTTGGCCGGCAGTTCAGGCGCCGGTGCGCGCTGAATCTTAATGTCCTTGACCTTGTCGGGATTGGCCTTCGCGTAATTGCGGATGATGACCTCGGTCGAAGCAAGATCGCCGCCCGTGTCTATGATCGAGAGCGTGATCGGCTCGGCGCGCGTTGTGCCGGCCGAGAGCACCGAGAAACCCACCGCCATCACCGTGGCCGCAAGCAGACGCACTACCAGATTTTGTGAAATCTGCATTCCTCCCTCCCATGGGTATTCCCGCGCTTGGCGCGTTTGCCATTTATTTGTAAAGGCAGCATCACGGGAGCGACGCTGGCTGTCAAGCGATGACGGCCAACGCGTACGGCTGTAACTGAGGAAGAAATGTCGCGCGTCGCGACGAGGAGAGCGGAATGACGATAGGCGTCGGAATCATCGGTTTGGGCATGGCAACCAAACCGCACATGACATCCCTGCGTGAGCTTGAAGCTGAGGGCCGCGCGAAGATCGTCGGCGGTTTCGCGCCCTCGCCCGAACGACGTCGCGCCTTCGCTGAGAAATGGAAAGTTCCGGTTTTCGACACGCAGGACGACCTTCTCACACGGCCCGATCTCGATCTCATCCTGATCCTCACAACACCCGGCACGCATCTTCTGGTCGCCGAAGCCGTCGTCAAGGCCGGCAAACATATCATCGTTGAGAAGCCGGTCGAAGTAACGGTGAGCCGCGGCGAAGCATTGGCGAACGCCGTCGAGGCTGCCGGTGTGCGTTGCTCAGTCTGCCTGCAACACCGGTTTCGTCCGGTGTCGCTACGGTTAAAATCCATTCTCGACGCCGGCGAGCTTGGACCGATCATCTCGGCAAGCGCGTCTATTCGCTGGTGGCGCGACGACGCCTATTACAAGTCCGCGGGACGCGGGACCAAGGCCCGCGACGGCGGTGGCGTGTTGCTCACGCAAGCGATTCACACGCTCGATCTGCTGCTCCACCTCGTCGGGCCGCACCGGGATGTCGCCGGCTTTGCCACGACGTCGCCGCTGCGCGCGATTGACACCGAGGACATCGCCGCCGCCGCGATCCGCTTTGAGAACGGTGCGTTGGGCGTAATTGATGCCACCACCGTCGCACGGCCCGGTTACCCGGAGCGCTTCGAGGTCGCTGGAACAAAAGGCTCCGCCGTGCTTGAGACGTTCCAGCTCACCATCAACCGCGCGAGTGGCGCGGCGGAGAAAGTCGGCTCCGCACAGTCCGGTGGCGGCGGCGCAGATCCGATGGCCTTCGATCACGGCCCGCACAAAGCTGTGATTAGCGAAATGCTCAACGCCATCGAGCAAAAGCGCGAGCCATCGAACACGGTGCGTTTAGCCCTGCACGTGCAGCGGCTGATCGAGGACATCCTATCCGACGCCGCCAAACGCGCCTAAAGCGGGCCTAGAGCGCGGCGCGCTGGCCGATCGCGGTGCCGGCCGAAAACTCCTCGTCCTTCTGCTTCTTCAGCGCGACGAACGATGGATGCGCGCGCAGTTTTTCGAGTGCCGCGTTCTCCGCATCGTCGAGCTTTGGATTTTGGAACGCGCGCAGATTGTCACGGAAATGCTCGGCCGTATCCGGTCCCATTATGACGCTATCGATCCCGGGCCGTGATGTTAGCCATTTCATCCCGGCGCCCGCGATTAGCCCGTCATCGCCAATGCCCGCCTCTTTGGCGAGACGGAACAGGACGCCTTTGATGAAGGCCTCACGCACGACGACACGCATGTTTTGCTTGCGGGCAAAAGGAAATATTTCGCGCTCTGGATAATCGTCCGCAATGTTGAAATTGATGTTGAGCGTCGCGAAGGCGCCGCTCGCCATCATGGCCTTGTAAGTCTCCTGCCCTGAAAACGTATCGGCGGCAGCGAACAGGATCAGCCCCTCCTTCTGAAGCGCCTTCACGTTGGCCGCAATCTTCGTGATAAAATCTGGATCGTCGAGCGCGCCACGCAGAATGCCGAGGTTGAGCAGCTCAAGCCGCTCGCGGCGCATGAGTTTGAGAATACGCTGCACCTCAGCACGCAACAGGCCAAGGTCCGTCATCTTTTTGTTGCCGGGGTCGTAGCTGTAATTCATCAGTTCGCCGCGGGTCTGGACGTAGATCGGGTAAGGCGGCGGCATTTCCGTCAGATTGCGCCCGAGCGCTTCCTTTTCGGAATCGTGCGTCACGTCGAAAAAATTGACGCCCGCATCGTAAGCCGCTTTGACCAGGGCCTTGCGCTTCTCGCCGCCAAAGCCGGGGAAAATGTAGCCGGGCGTAATCGCTTTCTGGAAATCCTCGTTGAAACCGCGCGAATTGCCGTTTGGAAGATATTCGTGCCCGCCAAGCGCGATGCGCGACAACCGCACACCACTGCTGCCAACTTGATAAAATTCCATTCCAGTCCCGCCTTCGCGACCCCACGCGACACTTGTAAGAAAATTTATATCGTTGTCAAAACGCGCTCGGCGACTGGTATTTGAGTGGGCACGGGTGAAGGGCGCGGCGGCAGAAATTGAAGGCGTCAATCACGCATGGGCAGGTAGAACGAGTTGCCCATGGTCCAATGCTGTAAGCCGGGCGTGAAGGAAAAAGTCAGGCGTCCGCTTTGGTCATAGCGGACTCTATTTTGCGCTGCGGAAGCCATGTCCGCTTTGGGTCATAAGCGGACATTCGCACCGCAAAAAGTGATGTCCGCTTTGCCCCCGAAAGCGGACATGTGCGGTGCACTAGCCGATGTCCGCTAAGTGCCAGAAGCGGACAAGCGACTCGGGGCCACCAAACACGAGGCCGCCAACTGAGCGGCCATGTCGGGCCACGGTAGCTCGCTATTTTTTGCGATCAAAGTTTGAGGATAGAACGGTCCGGCGCACACGGAGCGGCTACTTAACTCTCTTAACGTCGCCCTTTTTTACCCCAGCTTCGGGAAAAATCCACATCGCAACCACCATGAAGACCGCTGTCACCATGATAAAAGTTGCAAAATCCGGCCGGACCGGCGACTTGCTCCAATAAGCCAGGATTGCTGCGACAATCAGCGAGAGAGCGGAGACGATTGCTTTGACGTCGTTCGGCATAGCAGCCTCGCTGTTCAGTACGAGCCGACCGGAGTCGTTGCCGCCTCATCAGGACGGCGGGGCTCTCCCCGCAGATTTTTTCTGAGATAACGAGTGTCATAACCGTTCAGCAAAGTGCCGAGGAGACCGCGGTCGAGGTCCGATGTCCCGAACAGCCAGTCAGCGATCGGAAATGTCAGGTTCATATTGGTTTCCATCATCAGCCTGGCGTTGTGATGCGCGGTGTGATGGCGGCGCAGCGTGTTGACGAACGGGCAGTTGCGTACAAACCAATTCTCATCAACGTGGCAACAGAAGTGCATGAACTCATAAATCAGATACATGCCGGTCGTTACCGACATGAAGAGCCAACCTACATTCGACGAAAATATCGTGCCGAGGATAATCGCCATTGGCAGCGACATCAAAATGAACACAACCAGGGCATAGGGCGGGAACACGGTTACGCGCCAATCCTTGTGATCACGGAAACGCATTTCTTCATCAGTAAAAAACTGATGATGGTTAAGCGTGTGCCGCTCATAAATCGCGCGCAAGCCTTTTATATTGACCGGACGGTGCATGACGTATTTGTGCACGGCCCACTCGAATGCGTTGGTGAAGAGAAATGTCAGCGGCACGGTCAGCCATTCGCGCCATGACACGTTGTGGATGTGCTCGACGTACACATAGAACGCCGCCGCGCCCATCGCGTAGATGATGGCGATGTGGAAATAACCATCGTACCAGCCCATGATGCGGGAACGGTATTCGTGCCGAAAATCGATCTGGCGCTGACTGATCATCTCGCTCTCCTCGAATCCGAAAGGCTTCTGGCCCCCGGCCTAATACGGTCCCTCGCGGCCACATTATCTGATATATCACACATCTATCACAAGTGGCCACGCCATTTCAATTAGTCTGCCGCAGCGGGGCTGACGCCCTCAATAACCCGGGCAACGGCCGGGTTCCGGCGGGCTTCGTCCGGTCGCCCGGCGAAAATAATTTCTCCCCGTTCAATGACATAAAGCCGATCGGCAAAGTCCGGCACGTGGTGGATATTCGACTCGGCGATGAAAACTGCATGCCCAACGGCCCTGATATTCGACAGTCCCTCAATAATCGACGGGATGATGACCGGCGAAAGGCCCTCAGTCGGCTCGTCGAGCAGCAACAACTTGGGCCCCAACGCGAGCGCGCGAGCAATAGACAGCATCTTGCGCTCGCCCCCGGACAGGGCCTGGCCGCTGCGGTCCAAATAGCGGCGCAAATTTGGAAACACATTGTAGGCATCATTGATGCGATCTGCTGCACTTCGATCGTTGGTATGAGTCCAGGTCGGCAGAGCGACGTTTTCAGCGACCGTCAGTTCGCCGAATACCTCGCTCTCTTCCGGGGCAAATCCGATACCCATGCGTGCTATCTGGAAAGGACGCAATCCTATCAGGTTGCGATCCTTGAAAACGATTGAGCCTGACACAGGCTTGCGGAAGCCCATGATGCTGCGGAACGCGGTCGTCTTGCCGGCACCATTGCGACCAACCAGGCAAACGAATTCACCTTCTTTCACATCAAACGAAACGCCACGCAGGACCCGACTGCCCTCGATCTCGACAATGAGGTCGTGAACAGCGAGCATTAGTGGACCTTTCGCTTGCCGACCACTGTCTCTATCAGGTGCGGGTCGGCAAAGAATTGTTTGGGCGGAAGATCTGCCAGCACGCGGCCGCCGGCTAATGCGACAATGCGACTGGAATAGGCCGCCACCAAATCCATGTCGTGCTCAACCAACACGATCCCCTTTACCCCGGCAAGTTTGGCGGCAGCGAGCAAGGTTTTCATGATGGCATGTTTATCGGCGGTTGAAACTCCGGACGTCGGCTCATCGAACAGAATAACCTGCGGATCGAGCGCAAAAGCCGACGCGACATCCAGTAGTTTCTTTTCGCCCTGCGAGAGCGAAGCGGCAGTCATGTTAAGCCGGGGGCTTAGTCCGAATATCTCGGCGACCTTGTGGACACGTTCGGAAATCTGCGGGTCGCTGGAAAGGCGCGAGAACATTCGCCAGCGCTTCTTCTGTCGCGAGATGACCGCGGCAGCTATCGCCTCGGCCACTGTGAGTTTCGGAAAAATTTGAATGAGCTGAAATGTCCGCGCCAGTCCTTGATCGGCGAGCGCGACCGGGCCGGCGCCCGCTATATTATTACCCATGAACAGTACGTCGCCCGAGGTCGGCGAGAGCAACCCCGTCAGAAGATTGACAAGCGTTGTCTTCCCGGCTCCGTTGGGCCCAATGACCGAAACCAATTCATTCTCGCGCACGGTCATGCTTACGTTGCCAAGCGCCTGGAAGACACCAAAGGATTTGCTCACGTTGCGCGTCTCGAGCAGGGGGGTCATACGGGCCTCCGCGCAAAGCGCTGTCGCCAACCAGCAGCGAGACCAGCAATTCCCTCCGGAAAACCAATAACGATGAGAGCCAGGATCACGCCAAGCATTGACCGCCAATACTCTGTCAAGGATTGCAGCTGGTCTTGCAACAAAGTGTAGGTCAGCGTGCCAATGATGGGTCCAAAAAAGTTTGAAAAGCCGCCGAGCACGGCCATGAAGACGAGTTGACCGGAGTGGGTCCAATAAACCAGTTCGGGATCTGCCAGGCCGATCCGAAAACCAAGGATAGCCCCGCCGACCGCACCAAAAGCAGCGGAGATGACGAACGCTGCGGCGCGAAGGTGATGCACATGAATGCCGAGATACTCGGCCTTGCGCGCATTGTCGCGCAGGGCCTGCAGGTGCAGTCCAAAAGGCGAATGCACAATTCGCCACATCACCAGACCTGCGACCACAAGCAACGCAAGGCAATAATAGTAAAAGGGGCCGGCGAGAAATTCGATCTTGTTGTAGCGCTCGAACGTAAGGCCGAGGATATTCATGCGCGGCACTCGCATGCCGCTATCGCCGCCGGTGAGATGATAGAATTTGAACAAGAATGAATAGAACAACATGCCAAATGCGAGCGTAAGCATTCCGAAAAAGATGCCGATATAGCGTGCACACAGAAGCGCGATTGGCAGTGCAATCAATGCCGAACCGACGATGACCGCGAGCAGTACAAGTTCGAAGTATTTGATCCCCAACGTGCCCGACATCACAGCAGCGCCATAGGCGCCAAGACCGAGAAACATGGCGTGCCCGAACGACAAAAGGCCGGCGTATCCGAACAAAAGATTGAAGCCGAGCAGTGCGATGGCGTACCCGAAGAATGAAATCATCAGGCCCGTATAGTAAGCCGGCACAACGAACGGCAGCAGCGCCAGGGCTACCGTTCCGACCAGCGCTGTCATTGCCGCCGGATTGATGCTCATGCCAGCGACCTCCCAAACAGCCCGATGGGTCGGAAGATCAGGACGCCGATCACGATCACATAAATCGCAAGCACCTCAAGTTCGGGGAAAAACACGATCGAAAGTGCGCGAATGAGCCCGACAATCAGGGCACCTGCGAGCGCACCACGCATCGAGCCCAGGCCGCCTATTACGACGACAGCGAACGCCTCGATCACGAACTCAATCGCCATATCGAGCGAGGCTGCGGCAGTCGGCACCACGAGCGCGCCTGCGGTGGTTCCAAGCACCGCACCGAGCGTAAATACCGCTGCATAGATACGACGAACGTCGACTCCCAGAGCCTCGGCCATGGATCGGTTTTCGGCGGTTGCCCTTAAGAGCCGGCCGTAGTTGGTCTGTTGCAGAAAAAGGCCAAGTCCGACCGCGATCGCAATCGCCGCGAATATCACCAGCAAATTGTAGACCGGCACACTGAAGTCGCCGGCAATCACCGTGCCGTAGATTAAATACGCGCTGTCCAGAGCGCGTGGATTGGCACCCCAAAAGAATTTGAAGACATCCTGAAATGCGAGCACCAGTGCGAATGTCAGCAGCAGCTGAAAGCTTTCGTCGCGTCCATAGACGCTACGCAACAAACGCTCAATGGGCGGACCAATGAAGCCGAGCAGAATTCCGGAGATGATAAGGCCTGGAAAAATCAGCCATGGTGAGACGCCGAGCTGCGTCGCGTAACTGATAAAGGTAATGCCGAAATAGGCGCCGAGCGCATAGAACGATCCACACGCAAGGTTGACAATCTTCTGCACGCCGAAGACCAGCTGCAGACCGGCTGCGACCAGGAATAAGACGGCGGCGTGAAACACGCCGCCGATTAAAATATTTGCAAACGCGGACATTCAATCCGGTTTACTGCATCAGGTCTTGAATTGGGCGGACTTGAGCCACTCCCAGAAATTTGCTCCCGGCGGCTTTTGTAGCTCGGTGGAATACATCGTCTCGAATGTGCCCAGCGTCACGAAGTCGTAGCTGTTTTTGTGCGTGGTCAAGCCCTGGACGAAGGTCTGATCGGCAATATGGTCCTTGCGCCACGAGCTCTTGCCACCAAGGCTCTCGATTGAGAGGCCGACCAACGCTTCGATGACGTCATCTTGCGAGGGCCAGGCACCATTCTTGGCCTTCATAGCCTTTTCGACGGCCGCCTTGTACGAGGCGATGGCGAAATAGGCCCTGTCGGCTTCCCACTCCGGATAGTCATTGTGGGTCTTCTCATACCAGGTGACGAATTCCTTAGCTAAGGGGGAAGCATTCGGGTTTGCAAAGTAAAGCGTGTTGTGCCCAAGCAGCATCCCCTCCGGCGTGAATTCCTTTTTCATCAACGTGTGCTGCCATCCTGCGGCCGGGAACACGAGCTTTGTGCCTTCGGTCAGACCCGCCGCATGCGCCTGCTTCATGAACACTGGCAGATCGGCAAACAAGAGCGACGAAAAGATTAGGTCGGGCTTTGCCGCCTTCAACGCAGCAACATGGCTTGTCAGGTCCATAGTGCCGACCTTGGGCCACTGTTCGGTGACGACCTGATGGTCAACGTTGAACCGTTTCAACATCGCAATGAAGGCGGCCATGTTATTGCGGCCGTACGAATAGTCGGGGTTGATACCAGCTACTGTAGCGAATTTGCCCTTCCAATATTTGATCGCCAACAGCGAGGACATGACCGCCTCGCATTCGTTATCGGTGGACCGAAACAAATACCGCGGATTTGGAATTTTTTCGTCGACGCCGTCCTGCGTCGTGCCGTCCCAATAGATTGTGAGCGCGCGAGCCTCTTCAACGACCGGCCCAAGTGCAAGGCCGACACCGGTGGAAATTATGCCCTGCACGCAGTCAACTTTTTCCTGCTGCACGAGTTTGCTGAATCGCTCAATGGTATCTTTCGGCGTCGACTCATCCTCAATCACCAATTCGATTTTGCGGCCGCCAATGCCGTCCTTCGCGTTGAAGCCGTCTACCGCCCACTGTGTGGCCCGGATGCCGTTGAGGCCAGGCGCTGCGGCGATGCCGGCGCGCGGAGCCAGAATTCCGATACGCAATGGTTTGTTCTGCGCAATCGCGGGCGCGAACACGCGGCCGGAAACCGACAACGCACCGAGCGCGGCAGCGGACGTGAGCAGCTTGCGGCGAGAAATTGCCATGACATCCCTCCCTTAAGCCCTGCTTTTGAGGGCTATGCCATTATCATTGTAATTCATGCGATGATATATCAGAGGCATGTCAGCAACAAGCGAATTGCTCTTGCCCGTCATCTAACACTTTGCTTACGCCTTTGCGTTGCTGCGCAGGAACGCGTCAACTTCTGCGCCTGTGAGTGTCCAGTCGTTGTCAAAATTGGCGACCACTTGTTTCATGAACGGTTCCGAAAGGCCGATAGCGCGCTCTTTGTCGCTCAGAAAGTCGTAGAGGATGGCGAGCGCCAATTGCCGTGGGCTTTCGCCCTCATAGGTCCATTCGAAGCCGTATTTTGTGAAACGCTTTACGTTATAGTGTTCGTCCAGTCGCTTGCCATCGACGGTCACAACCAGCCCGTCGATTGTGCGCCTTCCCTCATACGTTTTCATCGGCGTCACACCGTGACTGTCGCGCGTGTGAAAGCTTCGACATAGTCCATAAGCTTGTCGGTCGCGCGGGCCGCCGCATCGCAATTCCCTTGCGCGATCGCGCGAGCCTGGTTTGCGTGCAAGCGAGCGCATACCGGAAGATCGGCAGCCTCCCGGTAGTGCATGTACCAGAAACGTCGGGAAAGTCCCTGTAGCAGCTTCATCGAACGAGCGGCAAAATCATTGTGAGCGCAATCAATCACCAACTGGTTGAGCTCGCGATCGAGGCGCATGAATTCCAAATCATTGTTGGTCTTGGCGGCGCGATCCATCCCCTTCGCAATTTCTTGCAACTGCTCGCGCTGCTGCTTGGTCGCACGCTCGGCGCCGGCGCGGCTGAGCAGTCGCTCGATTTCGCGTCGGACTTCCAGCACCAGCAGCTGACTGCGCGGATTGATGTCTGAAACCAGGATGCCTTTGCGTGGCAGTATAGTGATGAGCCCCTCGCGGGCCAGTCGTTGAAGAGCCTCGCGGATTGGCGTACGCCCGATATCGAAGCTCGCGGACAGCATTTGCTCTGACAACACGTCGGCGGGCTTGAGACGCAGCGTGACAATCTGCTCTTCGATCAACCGATAGGCCTGCTCTGTGAGCGTGTCGACACGAGGTGTCAAACCTCTGCTTGCCTTCGGGGCTCCGGCCCGGCGGAATGCGTTGGCCTGTGTTCGCCCCACGTCAAACCTGCTTTCGCTTGGCAACCATTGCCGCAAACTTTTCGTATTCCGCGTCGTTGACCGTGTAGGAATGCTCATCGTCCGGGAAAGAGCCCTCCTTCACTTCTTTCACATATTGCCGGATACCAGTGACTGCGACTTCAGTTAGCTTGGCGAATCGTTTGGTGAATTTCGGCTTGAAGTCGGTAAAGACGCCAAGGAGGTCGTAGCAAAGCAGGATTTGGCCGTCGCAACCGACGCCGGCACCAATACCAATGGTCGGTATGGTGAGCTGCTCGGAGATCAATTTCGCGATCTTAGCAGGCACGGCCTCAAATTCCAGCATAAAACAGCCGGCGTCTTCGATGGCAAGAGCGTCCTCCAGAATTTTCATGGCGGCATCTGCCGTGCGGCCTTGAATCTTGAAGCCGCCGAACATGGCAATCGTATGCGGCGTGAGTCCGATGTGAGACGCAGTCGGAATTCCGGCGTCGACAAGCGCGCGCAAAATATGCGCCTGCGATTTGCCGCCCTGCGGCTTCACAGCATCGCAAAGCGATTCCTGCATGAATCGCGTCGCGTTCACGAGCGCACGGTCAACGGTATTGTAGCTCTGATAGGGCATGCAGCCGAGCACGAATGTATTTGGCGCGCCACGCCGCACTGCCTGTCCATGCATGACCATCATGTCCATGGTGGCTGGAACGGTGCTGCGATGGCCGTGCGCGATCATCGCAAGACTGTCGCCAAGCACTGCTACATCGACGCCGGCCATCTCCGCCCACTGCGCGGAGGTGTAATCGGGAACCGACATATAGACCATCTTCTCGCCGGTCTTTTTCGATTCTCGGATTTCGGTGATGGTGCGTTTCCCTGTCTTGCCGTCGGCCTTGCTTGAATCGGCCACGGGCTTGGCCTTTGTCGAGGCAGACCTGTTTGTCGTCTCTGTTGTTGACATATTTTTCCCCGCGTTGCGCCTATTGCACAAACCGCTGATATATGTCTCGTATGTTAGAGAAAATCGTTTTCGGCGGTCAAGTGGAAGCGGTCCGATGCAGACCGAAACCGTACTGATCTCGCTCGGACTGTTTACTGCATTGCTCCTTTTTGTTTCGTTGCATGCGCTCGCAGCGAGCGGTCAATTCCCCCAGGAGCACCGTGCTTCTGCCCTGGCCTCGGCATCCGGCAAGACCATTCTCTACGGCACGATCGCTGTTTCCGTCGCAAGCTTGCTTGTTGCCGTTTTTGCGGCTTGGCGGCTGATCCCTTGGTACGCCGCTGTCATTGGCGGCGGCCTCGCCATCCTTGCGGCACCCATGGTGCTGCAGCAATTTACCGATCGCTTTGTCGATGGACGCGCTTCGCTGGTCAGTTTCGCAAGCGCCGGCGCGCTGCTCGCTTTTCTTCTGATCTGGCTAGCCGGGAGGTGATCTAATGATGATCGCAGCCATTTTTGAGGTTTGCCCCAAGGCTGACCGCAAACGGCACTATTTGAAAATTGCTGGTGCTATTTGTGCGCGACGTTTACGCAGCGACCAAGCACTAGCGTGACGCAATGGGATTTTCGTTCGGGGAAATTTTCGATGAACCTCCGTCTTTCTGATCCTGAAGCGCGACAACATGTATGTAATGGTCAAACAGATTGAGGATCACAAACACATCGTTCCCCGCTGGACTGTTTCCGCCGGACTTTGGGACATGTATTTCTGGGTCG
>JBEVFG010000221.1:0-5229 GCA_040512415.1 Pseudolabrys sp.
AGACCCACTTGATCGAGCCGACGTGCGATTTTGCGCGGCTTATAAGGGAGGGCCTGTGGTCCGTCAATGTCGCGGTATCGGCGCCTTCGGCAGGCTCAAATAGCCTCACAAGGCAGTGAGACGCATCTCGTTCGGCCGGGCGGTATAATCGGTTCGAAAGTTACAGAGTTATGGCGGAAACGCTCAGACCCGACATTTGCGTGATCGGCGGAGGTCCTGGCGGCTTGTCTGTTGCCGCGGCCGCGGCGGCCTTTGGCGTGCCGACAGTGCTCGTCGAGGGCCACAAGATGGGCGGGAGCAGTCTCAATGCCAGTTGCGTGCCATCGAAAGCCTTGTTGGCGATCGCAAGACGCGCCGAAGCGACACGGAGCGCAAAAATGTTCGGTGTCGATGTGCGGGACACCGGCGTGAATTTTTCCGGCGTCCATCGACATGTCCACTCGGTCATCGCCGCCGTGGCACCGGCCGATTCGGCCGAACGTTTCACCGGGCTCGGCGTTCGCGTCATCCATGCGCCGGCGAAGTTCAAGGACCGCAACACAGTCGTTGCTGGCGATGTCGAGATCCGTGCCCGCCGCTTCGTGATTGCGACCGGATCGAAACCGGCGCTGCCGGCAATTCCTGGCCTCGACAGCGGCCCCTACCTGACCAACGAAAGCATTTTCGATCTTACAGAGAGGCCGGAGCATCTCATCATCATCGGCGCGGGGCCGACTGGTCTTGAATTGGCGCAGGGCTTCCGCCGCCTCGGAAGCTCCGTGACGGTCATCGAAGCGGCGCAACCGCTCGGCAAAGGCGATCCCGAATGCGCCGCTGTTGTGCTCGCCCAGCTCGAGCGCGAAGGCGTCGTCATCCGGAGCGATGTGAACGTTGTCGATATCGCGCATGCCGGGCGAACAGTGACCGCGACAATCGAAAGCAGCGGCGCCGAGCAGACGATTACCGGCAGTCATCTGCTCGTTGCCGCCGGGCGCAGCCCATCAATCGCGGATCTTGATCTCGATACTGCGGGAATTCGTCACGAACCGTCGGGCATCGTCGTGAACAGAAAGCTCAAGACCACAAACCGTCGCGTCTATGCAATCGGCGACTGCATTGCTGGCGCGCTTCAGCTTTCGCATGCCGCGAACTATCACGCCAGGCTGGTGATCCGGAACGCCCTATTCCGCCTGCCGGTGCACGTTAACAATGACTGCATCCCCTGGGTCATTTTTACCGATCCGGAGCTTGCGCAGATTGGGCTTACAGAGGCGCGGGCGCGCCAGCAAGGCATCAAGATTCGCGTAACGCGTTGGCCTTATCACGACAATGACCGCGCGCAGGCAGAAGGCGTTCCACGCGGTCATATAAAAGTCATCACCACCGAGAAAGGTAAAATAGTGGGTGTTACGATTGTTGGCTCGCAGGCAGGCGAATTGATTGCTATGTGGGTTCTCGCGGTTGCACGAAATCTCAATCTTCGTGACATAACGGATCTTGTTTTGCCCTATCCGACGCTGTCAGAGATTGGAAAACGCGCGGCAATTGACTATTTCACCCCGAGTTTGACCGGCGTCTGGGCGCGTCGCATCATCGGTTGGATGAGAATCTTCGGCTGAGGCGAAATTGGAATCGACGGATAAACCAGAAGGCATGATCGAAGCGGAGCCGGGGACGCGAAAGCCGCGCATCGGACTCTCCGGCAAGCTGCTTTTGCTGACGATCGTGTTCGTGATGGTGGCTGAAATCATGATTTATGTGCCGTCGGTCGCAAATTTCCGGCTCAACTGGCTGAATGACAGGTTGGCTGCCGCGCACACGGCGGCGCTTGTCCTCGACGCGGCGCCGAGCGGCATGGTGCCGGAAAGCCTGGCGAATCAGATTCTCCGCAGCATCGGTGCGCATGCGGTGGCGATGAAAATGGGCAATCAGCGGCGTCTGCTGGCTGCATCCAACACGCCAACGAGCATCGCCCAGGACATCGACATGCGGAACGTGACCTGGTGGAAGTCGATTGTCGACGCGTTCGACACCTTGCTGATGTGCAAGCCCGGCGACAACATCCGCGTGGTCGGAGCCGCGCCGATGGGCGGCGACTTCCTCGAGATCATTCTCGACGAAGCACCGATGTGCAAGGCGATGTGGACGTTCTCCGTGAACATCCTGCTCCTGTCGCTGGCGATTTCCTGTATCACGGCGATGCTGGTGTTCCTTGCGCTGCACTATCTTTTCGTGCGCCCGATGTGGCGCATCACACGCAACATGGTCGCCTTCCGGGCCGATCCCGAAAACCCATCCCGGGTTATCGCCGAAAGCGGGCGTCGCGATGAAATCGGCACCGCCGAGGGGGAGCTCGGCGCCATGCAGCGGGAACTGGCCTCGATGCTGCATCAGCAGAGTCGGCTGGCGGCACTCGGTCTGGCGGTGTCGAAGATCAATCACGATCTGCGCAATCTCCTTGCATCGGCGCAGCTGTTTTCCGATCAGCTTTCCACCTCGCCTGATCCGAAAGTGCAACGCTTTGCGCCCAAGCTGATGCGTGCGCTCGAACGGGCAATCGCGTTCTGCCAAAGCACACTTTCTTACGGTGGCGCGCAGGAGCCGCCGCCCGAACGCAAAACCATCGAGGTCGAGCCTTTGATCGAAGAAGTGCACGAAGCGCTTGGCCTCGGTCTTGACGTGCCGATCCGCTGGATCGTTGCGGTCGAACGCGGCCTGACAATGGAAGCCGATCACGATCAATTGTTTCGCGTCCTCGTCAATATCGCTCGTAATGCGGTGCAGGCGCTGGAAGCGCGTGGTACGCGCGATCCGGCCCGCGATCAGATTCGCATCACCGGACGGCGTGAAGGCAGCGTAGTCGTGATTGAAGTTTCCGATACCGGTGCAGGCGTGGCGGAAAAGGCGAGAAATCACTTGTTCCAGGCATTCCAGGGCTCCGCGCGGGCCGGCGGAACGGGCCTGGGCCTTGCCATTGCCGCGGAGCTCGTGCGCGCGCATGGCGGCGAAATCCGCCTTGTGCCTGGCACGATTGGCGCCACCTTCAGCATCACGATCCCCGACCGGGCTGTCGATCTCGACACCAGACGCGGTGAGCGCGCACGCGCCTGACGGACGCAGAGGCGGCCTGCGGTGTTCTTCCTTAGGGGCTCGCGTGACTGAAGGACATCCGGCATGGCGCCGCCCGTTAACGTGCTTTCGATCGCCACCGCCGTTCCGCCACATCAGCTTGATCAGCACGCGGTCGCGTATGCCGCACGATATGTTTACGCGCGCACTTTCGCCCGCTACCCGAAACTTGCCGAGGTTTTCGTCAACGCGGGCATCGAGCGGCGCTATTCCGCGCGGTCGCTCGAATGGTTGAGTAAGCCGCACGACTTGGCCGAGCGCACGGAAGCCTATGTTGAAAGCGCGAGCGAGCTTTTCGTCCGAACGGCGAAGACCGCACTCGATCGCGCCGGAATTCCAGCGCGTGATGTCGACGTCGTCGTGACGGTCTCCTCGACCGGTATCGCCACGCCAGGGATCGAAGCACGTGTTGCTCCGGAGCTGGGATTGCGTCCAGGCGTAATGCGCGTACCGGTATTTGGCCGCGGCTGTGCCGGCGGCGTCTTTGGTTTTGCGCTCGGCGCGCGGCTTGCGCGGGCTGAGCCTGGCGAAGTGGTGCTGGTGGTTGTGGTCGAGCTTTGCACGCTGACATCTCGCGTCGATCGCGGAACAAAAGCCGACGTGATTTCATCGGCCCTTTTCGGCGATGGCGCGGCGGCCGTCGTTCTGAGGGCGGAGCGGCGTGAGGGGGCGCTGCAAGTTGGTGCCGCGGCGGAGCACACCTGGCCGCGCACGCTCGACATCATGGGCTGGGCGATCGATCCGGTGGGTTTCCGGGTGATGCTCTCACGCTCGCTGCCGCGTTTCGTCGAGCAACGAATGGCTGCGCCGGTTCGCCGTTTCATCAAGGCGGCACGGCTGCGTGCGCCACAGCTCGTTTGTCATCCCGGCGGCGCAAAAGTACTCGATGCCATCGAGGCGGCGCTCGAATTGCAGAAGGGGACGCTGCGTGACGAGCGAGAAATTCTCCGCAACCACGGAAATATGTCGGCGCCCACGGTTCTTTTCGTTCTCGAACGTGCGCTGCGGCTTGGCCTATACGGTCCGGTCGTGCTTTCGGCGTTGGGTCCCGGCTTCACCGCGAATTTTCTGGCCCTTGAGGCGTTCTATGGGTGAGGGCGCGTGGGCTCGTGGCATTCCTGATTGCGCAACGGCTCATTGAACTTTGCTTTGCGCAGATCAATAAGAGACGGCTGCGCGGGATGGGCGGCATCGAATTCGGCGCGGCGCATTATCCTCTCATCGTGATTTTGCACGCGGCCTGGATTGTCGGCCTGCTCATCCTCGGACATGACCGCGTCATTGATCCGTTCTGGCTGTCGGTATTCATCGTGCTGCAGATCGGGCGGCTATGGGTCATCGCCAGTCTCGGTCGCCGCTGGACTACGCGTGTCATCGTGCTGCCAGGTGTGGCGACGATCGCGCGCGGGCCGTATCGCTGGCTTCGGCATCCAAACTACTTGATCGTCGCGCTGGAGTTCGCCGTGGTTCCGCTGGCTCTTGGACTACCAGTCTTCGCGTACATCTTTTCAGCCGCAAACGCGGCGCTGCTCCTATATCGAATCCGTATCGAAAACGAGGCTCTGGCATGGGCCGCGCAGCCGACGTAAGAGTTCGCGCCGCAACTCTTGCCAATACGCGGTCAAGACGATAGCTATGCCCCGTCCCGCGGGCCGATTTCCGGCAGCGGAATCAAGCGCCCGTAGCTCAGCTGGATAGAGCACCAGACTACGAATCTGGGGGTCAGCGGTTCGAATCCGTTCGGGCGCGCCAGAAATCCATAATATTTCGCGTTCGGCGCTCGCGCTGCATCCTCTGGGGGCACGCTGGGGGCACTAAATATCTTAGTGCCCTACCGGATTCTCTACGTGTGACGGCGTCTCCTGCGGATCGGTTAATCCCTCGAGCATAGGAATATCGAGACTGGGAATCTCGGGCATAGCCTTGCCGGCGATGCCCTGCAGGTCGCCCACCATTCCGACTGTGGAGTCGACAACCGCCAGGATCTGCGCCTCCCGCTTCGACCACTGCTTGCCCATAAACCTCCGCTCCCGGTCGAGGTCTTCGCGCATGTCGTTGAATTTCTCGATCACTGCTTCGACGCGCTGGCGGAATTTCATGCCGGTCAGATACTGGTAGACC
>JBEVFG010000222.1:0-6359 GCA_040512415.1 Pseudolabrys sp.
TCCCTTGAAGGCGTCCGACACGATATAGACCCTGTAGTGAGTTTGCCCGCCCGGCCGATGCCCGGCATGGCCCTCATGCTGGTGCGATTCATCAACCACTTTGAGGCTTTGCGGCGCGAAAGCCTCGGTCAACGTTTTTGTGATGAGATCGGCGGTTCGCATATTGCCCGCTTAGGAGAGCGCAGCCTGCCGGTCAATGGCCGCAAACAAGTCTTGAAGGCGTCACCTGCGAAAGCGCATAATGTTCGGTCATGAAATTCGACTCGCCTCTTTTTGATCGCATCCGCGTCAAGCCGGAAAAGGACCGCCGGCCGAAGACCGGCGGGCCCGGCTGCGAGTGGCACGGCTGCAAGGAAAAGGCCACCCACCGCGCACCCAAGGGCCGCGGCCGCGAAAAGGATTATTGGCGTTTCTGTCTGGATCACGTGCGCGAATACAATCAATCGTACAATTTCTTCGCAGGCATGAGCGATGCGGCCGTGATGGCGTACCAGAAGGACGCACTCACCGGCCACCGCCCCACTTGGAAGATGGGGACAGGCAAGGGAACAATGCGGCCGGATATGCGCGCATTCGGTTCGCATTCGGATCCGTTCGGTCTGTTCGGTGAAGGCGTTCGCGCGGAACAGAAGGCGCGCGCTGAAACGCGCCCGATGCGCAATGCTGAACGCAAGGCCCTCGACACGCTCGGTCTCGATATCGACGCGACCCCGCAGCAGGTGAAAATGCGTTTCAAGGAACTGGTAAAGCGCCACCATCCCGACGCCAATGGCGGCGACCGGTCCACCGAGGATCGTCTGGTCGAGGTCATCCAAGCGTATAACTATCTAAAATCGGTGGGATTCGGCTGAGCTGCCATCGACTGCAGAGGCAACCCAGCCCCGCCTTTCAGGCAGGGCTAACAGCGCCTATCTTATTGAAATAATTGACGGTGCCATTCGAGATGGCTGGGTTTTTTGCCGCCGTGGCCTCTGCTAAGTTGCCGCCGCCATCAGCCGGACCGTACGATTCGGACCGCATCAGGGGCTTCGGCGTTCCGAAGCCACGGAGGATCAATGACTGTCGCAATGCAAGAGAGTGCCGGCCTGCCCGACATGAAAGTGTCGGTTCGGCAGGTTTTCGGAATCGACAGCGATTTGGAAGTGCCCGCCTATTCCAAGGCTGATGAGCACGTACCCGACATCGACGGCGATTACCGCTTCGATCGTCCGACCACACTCGCAATTCTCGCGGGTTTTTCGAAGAACCGCCGCGTCATGGTCACCGGCTACCACGGCACCGGCAAGTCGACGCACATTGAGCAGGTTGCGGCCCGGCTCAACTGGCCTTGCGTGCGCGTCAATCTCGACAGCCACATCAGCCGCATCGACTTGATCGGCAAGGACGCCATCGTGATCAAGGATGGTCAGCAAGTCACCGAATTCCGCGCGGGCATTCTGCCCTGGGCCCTGCAGAACAATGTCGCGCTCTGTTTCGACGAATACGATGCAGGCCGGCCGGACGTGATGTTCGTCATTCAGCGCGTGCTGGAGGCATCGGGTCGGCTCACGCTGCTCGACCAGAGCAAGGTGATCAAGCCGCATCCGTCATTCCGGCTGTTTGCAACCGCCAACACGGTCGGCCTGGGCGATACGTCGGGCCTCTATCACGGCACACAGCAGATCAACCAGGGCCAGATGGACCGCTGGTCGATCGTCACAACGCTCAACTATTTGCCGCACGACAATGAAGTGGAAATCGTGCTCGCCAAGGCCAAGCATTACCGCAACGAGCAGGGCCGCGACATCGTCAACAAGATGGTGCGCGTCGCGGATCTCACGCGCAATGCGTTTATGAACGGCGATATCTCGACCGTGATGAGCCCGCGCACGGTGATCACCTGGGCGGAGAACGCCGAGATCTTCAACGACATCGGGTTTGCGTTCAGACTCACCTTCCTGAACAAGTGCGACGAGCTCGAACGTCCGATCGTGGCCGAATTCTATCAGCGCTGTTTCGGTGTCGAGCTGCCGGAATCATCGGTAAACGTGGCGCTGAGCTGATCGCAGGTCCGGGGCTGACGAATGGCCTCCAACATCAAGAGCAAGCCGACCTCGAAGGAGTCGCCGACCGAGCCGTTCAAGCGCGCGGTCACCGGCTGTATTCGCGCGCTCGCGCGCAAGCCGGATCTCGAGGTTGCGTTCGCCGCCGAGCGTCCCGGGCTGCTGGGCGGAAAAGTCCGTCTGCCGGAGCCGCCGCGCAAGCTCGGCAAGGCTGAAGCCGCGGTCGTCCGCGGCCACGCCGATTCCATCGCACTACGTCTTGCCTGCCACGACCCGGCGATGCATCGCCGCCTGCAGCCGGCCGGCCAGCAGGCGCGTGCCGTGTTTGAGGCGGTAGAGCAGGCGCGCGTCGAGGCAATCGGTGCGCGGCGCATGGATGGCGTTGCGCAGAATCTGACTGCGATGCTCGACGAACGCTTTCACCGCGGAAAGTTTGACGAGATTACCGACCGCGCCGACGCGCCGATCGAAGACGCGCTGGCGCTCATGGTGCGCGAACGCCTGACGGGCCTTGCGCCTCCACCCGCCGCCAAACGGCTGGTCGATCTATGGCGTCCGCTGATCGAGGACCGCGCCGGTAGCGACCTCGACCGGCTTGAATGCCTGGTCGAGAACCAGCGGCAGTACAGCGACGTCGTCCACGATCTGCTCGACGCGCTCGAGATGGGCGAGGATCGCAGCCACGATTCCGAGGACGAAGACGAGGGTGAGGAGGACCGCCGCAAGCAAGAATCCGGCGAGGACGGCGAAGCCGCCGATTCCGACGAAATGCAACGCATGAGCATGGAGGACACGCAGGTGTCGTCCGAAGACATGCCTGACGCCGCCGCCGAAGCGGCTGAGGCGCCAACCGCCGACATGGCGGACGACACCGACATGGGCGACGCGGAGACGCCGGGCGAGCCGCAGCGCCCGCGCCATTTCGGTGCCAACGAGCCGCGCGGGCCCGACTATCGCGCGTTCACCGCCAAATTTGACGAGACGATCGCAGCCGAGGATCTCTGCGAAGCGGAAGAGCTCGATCGTCTGCGCGGCTATCTCGACAAGCAGTTGTCGCACCTGCAGGGCGTGGTGGCGCGGCTCGCCAACCGGCTGCAGCGGCGGCTGATGGCGCAGCAGAACCGGTCGTGGGAGTTCGATCTCGAGGAAGGTCTGCTCGATCCGGCGCGCCTGTCACGCGTGATCATCGACCCGCTGCATGCGCTTTCGTTCAAGGCGGAAAAAGACATGCAATTCCGCGATACCGTCGTCACGCTGCTGCTCGACAATTCCGGTTCGATGCGCGGCCGCCCGATCACGGTCGCCGCGACCTGTGCCGATATCCTCGCGCGCACGCTCGAGCGTTGCGGCGTCAAAGTTGAAATTCTTGGGTTCACGACGCGGGCCTGGAAGGGCGGGCAGTCACGCGAGCATTGGCTGACTGCCGGCAAACCGGCCAATCCCGGCCGTCTTAACGATCTCCGGCACATCATCTACAAGTCGGCGGATGCGCCGTGGCGCCGTGCGCGTAAAAACCTCGGCCTGATGATGCGCGAAGGTCTGCTCAAGGAAAACATCGACGGCGAGGCGCTCGACTGGGCGCATAAGCGTCTGCTGGCGCGTACTGAGCAGCGCAAGATTCTGATGATGATCTCGGACGGCGCGCCGGTCGACGATTCCACGCTGTCGGTCAATCCGGGCAATTATCTCGAGCGCCATCTGCGCTGGATCATCGAGGAAATCGAAACAAGATCGCCGGTGGAGTTGATCGCGATCGGTATCGGCCATGACGTTACACGCTACTATCGCCGCGCCGTCACCATTGTCGACGCCGAGGAGCTTGGCGGTGCGATGACCGAGAAGCTCGCCGAATTGTTTGAGGAACATGCTGCCGTCGAGCGGCCGAGGCCCCGCGCGCGCAGACGCGTTGCTTGATGCCACCCCGCCGCCGCTGGCTTAATGTCGGAGCGCTATGCGCCACGCTGGCGCTCATCGCCGGCAGTCTCGCGCTGGGCGATGCACTGCGGTATCCCGCGGCGGCGGTGCGCATCGAAATCACGGCAACGCCGATCGCATCATTTGACAATCGCGATCCGACACGGACGCGGTTCGGCGACCTCGAGTTTCGTGGTGGCCTTGAGCTTTCCTCCAGGCACCCGGCTTTCGGAGGAATTTCCGCGATCCATGTCGAGCCGGACGGCAACCGCTTCATTGCCACCACCGATCGCGGCTCGTGGCTGCGTGGCCGCATCGTCTATCGCGACGGCAAACCGGTCGGCATCTCCGACGCCGAAATGGCGCCAATTCTCGGTGCGGACGGACGGCCGCTCGCCGCGCGCGGCTGGTACGACGTCGAGTCGCTCGCTGAGCGCGACGGCATCTTTTACATCGGCATAGAGCGCGCCGAGCAGATCGTGCGCTTCGATTACCGCCGCGACGGTCTACGTGCACGCGGGCAGCCGATCGATGTGCCCGCCGATTTCAAGACGTTCACCTTCAACAAGAGTC
Organism: Pseudolabrys sp.; assembly: GCA_040512415.1. Lineage (GTDB taxonomy): Bacteria > Pseudomonadota > Alphaproteobacteria > Rhizobiales > Xanthobacteraceae > Pseudolabrys. The sequence goes on from JBEVFG010000222.1 coordinate 4,530, forward strand.
TCGAATGCCTTGCGGCGCCACGGCAGGGCGCGCTCGCCGGAGGGTTGATCGTGGTGACCGAGCACAGCCTCGACAGTGCCGGTAATCTGCGCTCGTTCGTTCTGGGTGCGGATCAGGTCACACGATTCGGCATCAAGCGAACCGACGATTTCGATGTCAGCGACTGCACGCTCCTTTCGCAGGACGAATTGTTACTGCTCGAGCGGCGCTTCTCGCCGGCCCGCGGCATCGCGCTGCGCATCCGCCGCATTCCCCTGGCCGATATAAAGGCGGACGGGGTTCTCGACGGCCGGTCGATGATAGAGGCCGACCTCGCCTATCAGATCGACAACATGGAAGGCATCGCCGTGCACCGCAATTCGGCCGGCGAAACGATCGTCACGCTTGTGTCGGATGACAATTTCTCGATCATCCAACGCAACCTGCTGCTGCAGTTTTCGGTGGTCGGGGAGTAGCTGTCGGCGCCCCGAAAAAACCGATGCCCAGCACAAGGCCGGGCATGACGAATAAAGCGCGTCGAAAGATAGCTCAGCTCGCCTTGGCTTTCCGTTTCTTCAAAATCTGGCGCTTGAGCTCGAGCACGCGCGGCGCCAGCTCGTCGTCCTTCGCCTTGAGCAGGAATGCATCGAGTCCGCCACGATGATCAACCGTCTTGAGCGCGTTGGCCGACACGCGCAATTTGATCCTGCGGTCGAGCACGTCCGAGATCAGCGTGACGTTGCGCAAGTTCGGCAGGAACCGCCGCTTGGTCTTGATGTTTGAGTGGCTCACCTTGTGGCCGACCAGTGGCCGCTTACCGGTCAGGTCGCAACGCCAGGACATGGCACATATTCCTCGAAAAATAACGCGCGCCGACGCGCGGTTCAGGTCAATCGTCTGGGTAAAGACCGCGGACGTATAGAGAGCGGGGTTGTAGGCGTCAAGCCAAGCCAATCGCCAAAAACGGAGGTTTTTCAAGCATGCTGCAGACGAACACAGAATCGACCAAATCCGGACCGACGAGATGCCTGCGTAGCCGTTAACTCTTCGATCACCGTTCGATGCCCCGAGCGGAGTGCAGGGCGGATGATATGATCGGCGGCCCGAGCGCGGACTATCCGCGGAAGGATCGAGCCTTGCATCAGAGCAAATATCGCCCGCTGCTCGCGTCATGCGTGCTAACCTTTGCGGCATTCGGCCCGACCGGTGCGGCTTCCGCAGAGGGCCGTCTGGAAGCCCGTTATTCGGCGACGCTCGCGGGCATCCCGATCGGCAGCGGCAGCTGGACGATCGAGGCGGCTGAAACGCAATACACCGCGACCGTCAACGGTTCGACTTCGGGACTTTTGCGCGCCTTCACGGGCGGGCAGGGCAATGCCACCGCCCGCAGCACGCTCAACGGCGGAAAGGTCGTGTCATCGATCTATGCTGCCACGATCACCACGCGCAAATATACGGATTCCATTCGCATCACCGCCAACAACGGCAATGTAAAGGATTTCAAGATCGACCCGCCGCAGGATACGGACCCCGAACGTGTGCCAATAACCGAGGCGCATCAGCACAACGTGCTCGATCCGATGACTGAGTTATTGGTGCGCGTGTTCGGCAATGGCGACATCCTCTCGCCGGAGGCATGCGACCGCACGCTTGCCGTCTTCGACGGCCGGCTGCGCTATGATGTGCAATTCGCCTTCAAGCGGATGGAAAACGTGAAAGCAAAAAAGGGCTATGCCGGCCCCGTGGTTGTATGTGCCGCCTATTTCTCGCCTGTTGCGGGCTTCATCCCGTCACGGACGGCGATCAAGTACCTCTCCAAGCAGCGCGAGATGGAGGTCTGGCTGGCACCAA
>JBEVFG010000223.1:0-3028 GCA_040512415.1 Pseudolabrys sp.
GTTACGTCTAGACGGGAAAGCAAGCGGGCAAACGCGCACATGAATTTTTGCATTTAGCCCTGCGGAAGCCAGCTATTAGTCGGCCTGTAGATCTATCGGGGCGAGGGCCCACAAGCTTAAGGGCTTTTCTTGAGCGGCCCTGTGTCCCGCTCCGGGACGCTCAACTGCAGAGACGAGTTCATCACCAGACGGACCAGTTCCGCCTGGGAATTGACGTTCGTCTTCTCGAAAATGTGCTGCAGGTGTGTGCGCGCGGTCGAAACCGCGACGCGAAGCGTGCGGGCCGTGTCCACTAGGCCGGTGCCCTGCACGACCTCGCGCAGCACCCGGCATTCCGCGGCCGTAAGATCGTAAGCCTCTGCAAGCGAATCCGCGTTGGTGCAGCGAACCAGCGGATCTATCACGAACACGGCAGCCACGCCGCACGGAGGCGCGAAGCCCTTCCATACCGAATTGGTGGGGATGGGAACGACGTGCGCCGTCAACGGACGATGAACCGCCTTGCGGGGGATGGAAAGGTCAACCAATGGGGGCTTGCGATGTCTCCAAGGTTCGGCGACCGCGCATATCGCCGTTGCCAGGGCGGAGGAGTCCTCCGGACGATCGCAAGCCAGCCGGCCGGTGTGGGACTTGAGTCCGTCGGCGGCCTTCAGGATCGCGTCGGCCGCGCGATTGGCGGCGAGCAACTTGCCGCTGGCGTCGACAATCACGACGCCGAAGGCGACGAGCTCGAGCGAATCCCGAAGATCGTCGGCGATTCTGCGTTCCATTTCTAATCTGAAGCGAAGTTTGATCGCGCGTCCCAGGTGGGGGAGAAGGCGTCCGGCCGCCTGAATTTCGGCAGTGGAATAGAGACCGCGCGGTTCGGAGCGGCGGATGCTCATCCACGCCGAGAGCTGCGGCCCCCGCACGAGATGCGAGCCGAGCATGTCCGCGAAACCCTGCGGCCGGATCCAGTCTTGAAAAAATTCCGTTTCCCGATAGGCGGCACTGAACGCGTAGTCGCCGAGCGCGCCCGATCCCTCGGTCGCCGTAACCACACTCCTCCGCCCCCCGCCTGACCGCGGGAGCTTCCGGATTCTTGAACTTCAGCCAGTCCTTCGTCCTTCCGCTTCGGTACTACGAGCCGAGGCGCTTCGACACGATGCCTTCCAGCCCCATCTTGCAGACATGCCGGAACACGCCAGCACTAGCTCGTCACTAAACGTGCCTGAACGGCTCCCATCGTTATTCCAACCAAAGTCGCGGTGTTAATTTTCTACATTCCCTTGCTGAGAATAGCGCTCAGCCCTAACACTGTCGGTGCTGTGGGGCCGAAGGGCGCGGCCATGAAGTCTATTATTACGCCGGTGCTCGATAATGCCGGCATCATTGGATTTATCGTCGAGTACATGCCCGACCATGTCGAAGCATACTTCGATGGCGAGTTGCTTGGCTCATTCTCGAGCAAAGCCGAAGCAGCCGCTGAACTGCTATTGCATACGGAGCGCGGCGCGTTCGCTCAGTGAACATGCGGGCATCCTTACCGCCGCGCCCCCGTCTCGATTCCCCGCCGACTTCCCCTATATTCCCGCCTTCGCTTCGTGCCGCAGATGATGTTAACATCGCGACGCGCTCAACCGCGGGCGCGAGGTGACCCCTTTGGAGGATGCGATGGCAAAAAAGCGGGCGGACGCGGTCTACAGAATCGTCGACGTGGTCGGTGTCAGCGAGACGTCGTGGGAGGATGCCGGTCGCAACGCCGTGGAAACGGCAGCTGGCTCGTTGCGTGACCTGCGCGTCGCGGAAGTGACCAAGATGGACATGAAGGTGGAGAACGGCAAGGTCGCCGGATTCCGCACGCGTGTCGCGCTTTCCTTCAAATACGAGGCTTGAGGCCGAAGCCTCGATATTCGCACAGCGTCCATGACTGCCACACCTATGCAGTCACACACCCGCATAGAACATCCGCGTCTTTACCGTTCAGACCGACACGGAACGCGGCTACAACGTGCGCGACACCGAGAACGACTTGGACGTTGTTTTTTCAAACTTGGTCCAGCGGCGGGCCGGCGGGCTTGTGATCAGCGCCGATACATTCTTTTCTAGCCAAAGCGCGCAGCTCGCCGCGCTTGCGTTGCGCCATGCTGTGCCGACGGTTTCGCCGTATCGCGAGTTCGTCACTGCTGGCGGCCTGATGAGCTACGGGGCCAGCATCACTGACCTCTACCGTCTGGTCGGCGTCTACGTCGGTCGTATCCTCAAGGGCGAGAAGCCCGCCGATCTCCCGGTACAGGCACCGACCAAGTACGAGCTGGTGATCAACCTTAGGACCGCGAAGGCGATGGGCCTGACGATGCCGCAAAACGTGCGCAGCCGCGCCGACGAGGTGATTGAGTAGCGCGGCAACTTGCTGCATCTGCTCACATGGCTAGTCGGGTTCGTGCGAGGTTGCGCACAAGCCGGCCGGTCGACGCCTACGGCGTCGGCTACTCATGCTTGCCCCGCGCTACATCCATGATCATCCGAGCGGCAAGATAAAGACGAGGCTCGATCGAATCGATCTCGACATACTCGGCATCGTTCGAATGGGCGCCAAAACCGCGCAGCCCGAACCGTTCAATGACCGGCGCCTTGGTCTTGAGCGCCGCGAAGGCCGCGTCGGTGCCGCCGCCTTCGGCCACGTCGCCGATCACCAGCGTTTTGCCAATCTCGCCATAAATGCGCTGGCTATGTTTCGCCAAGGCTTGCGAAGCCTGGGTCATCTCGAGCGGCGGCCGGCGGCGCTCGAATGTCATCTCGACCTTAGTGTCGGGGATGAGCTGCGACTTGATGCGTTCGCGCACCTTCTGCTCGATGCCGTCGTAGTCCGCAACCCGTAGCACGCGCACGTCGGCGACCGCCGAGGCCACGGCAGGTATGACGTTGCGGTTGGTACCGGCATTGGAAAGCGTCCAGTTCATCTTGAGGCCGGTCACCGGGTCGGACAGATCGCGGGTCTGCAGGATCTGATGGGAGAGCTCGTAAAGCGCGTTGCGCCCGCGCTCGG
>JBEVFG010000224.1:0-2728 GCA_040512415.1 Pseudolabrys sp.
CGAATCTCTGGCGATCACCTGACGTGATGAAGAGCGTGCCGTCAGGCGCAAAGGTCATTTGCCCGCCGAAATGACCGCGGCCGATCGTCTTCGGCGTTTGCCGCCAAATGACCGTCACGTCCTTGAGCTGATCGCCCTCAAGCCGCCCGCGCGCGACAGCAAGTCCTTTCAGGACCACATCGTCGAGATCTTGATATTCGCCAAGGCGGGGATCGCCTTCATCCTTGGCATCGGCCGGTTGCTCGCTCGCTGCCTCGGTGTATGACAGATAGACAAACTGGTTGCTGCCGAAGTTCGGATCGACCGCGACGGCGAGCAGCCCTCCTTGATCGTGGTGCTCGACCTTTGGCACGCCGCCGAGCGGATCCGAAAGTTCTCCGTCGGCATAAAGGCGCAAATTGCCGGGCTTCTCGGTGATCAGCAGCCGGCCATCCGGCAGAAACGCCATCGACCACGGATTATCTAGCGATGCGAGGCTTTCGACTTTGGCGTCAGTCCACGGAAGAGCGACGACTTGGTCTTCGGTCCATGGAAGAGCGACGACCTGTGCGCTGAGGGCAACCCCGATAGGGAAGACCGAGATGACAAACGCGAGAGCTGTGCCGAGCCGGCTGGCGAAATGCATACCGTTAGTCTCCGAGCCACTGGAAAACGCCTTGCAGACGCAGTTGTTCCGCCTATCTATTCAAGCAGCTGGACCTCCCTGGAACCTTCCGACCAGGAAAGGGTTTTTCTCCGCGAGACCTCACTTGTTTCAAGGAGTGCTCGCATGACAAATCCATCCAGTTCGATCAACAAAGGGCTGTGTCGCCGGTCGTTGCTGAAAAGCGTGCCGGTGATTGCCGGGGCCATCATTTCGACGAGCGCCATGGCAGAGAGCCTGGTCGCGCAGACGAAACTCACCCACGAAGCCTCGAAATATCAGGACACACCAAAAGACGGCCAGCAATGCTCGGGCTGCGTCCAGTTCGTAGCGCCCGCGTCATGCAAGGTCGTGGAGGACCCGGTCGCCGCAAGCGGATGGTGCCAACTTTTCGTCGCGAAGCCCGCCTAAGGTCTGGCTCTCCGCGAGATTGTCCCAGGAGCTTAGTTGGGCGCACCAAAGTTCCCATTGCATTCTTCGTCTGCCTCGGGTGGCAGCCGAGGGCGTGGCAGCACCTCATGCGATGACGTCGCAGCGCGGAACCGATGCATGCCGAGGCTGTTCGTTCCCTGCCGGGGGGCATTTCCAAATTGGATTTACTCAAGGAGACGAAGCCATGGAAACGACCTGGAAACCCCACGAAAAGCACGGCGAGCTGACCGAGCGGAGCGATCTGCCCGATAGCGTATTTGCCTTTCCGAAGCAGCGCAAAGAGCCGATGACTGACGCCAGTCACGTCAGAAACGCGATTGCACGGTTTGATCAAACCGTGGGCGTCTCCGATGAAGAGCGAAAATTGGCTTTCGCCAATATCAAGAAGGCCGCCAAGCATTACGGCATTGAGATGTCGGAGTCGGATTGGCACGAGCTTGGCCGGCGTCCGAGCACTGGCCGCACCGCCGAAGACCGCAAGAAGTCCGCGCAAAAAGCGGCGAAGGCGCGGAAAGAGCACGAAAGGCACTCGCACAAAAGTCACTGATGCCAGCCGTCCCGGACAAGCAGCGGCACATTCACCGCTTCGAGTAACGTCATTTCTCAGTGGTGGTGGGCCGAAACTTTCTTGACGCACTCGGTTAGCAGCTCGCTAGGCGCCGAGTGACCGATGTCGCCGAGACTGAGGATGCCGACCATGCGCTTGCTCTTGTTGATCACCGGCAACCGGCGGACTTTCAGCGCCTCCATGTGACGTACCGCCTTAGCGAGATCGTCGTCCTCGCTGCAACAATGAATGCCCAGGCTCATCACGTCGCGTGCTGTCGCGCGGCCGGCGTCGAAGCCGTCCTGCGCCAAGCCTTTGCAGACGATGTCACGATCGGTCACCATGCCGACAAGTCGATCGTTCTCGCCAATCGGGATGGCGCCGATGTCGTGCTGATGCATCAATTTGGCAAGATCGGCGAGAGGCGTGTCCGGGGCGACCCAGTCTACGCCTTTGTGCATTGCTTCTTTGACTTTCATGAGGGGACCTCCCTTGGATGCAACTCTGGAAGGTAGCGCCGGACCCCATCTGCCTTAAATATACAATAGCTCGCGTCGTTTGGGTTCGCTTTCGGCTTAAGGGTGCCCGTCTATCTTCCCGCAAAAAGGGACGCCCGCCAAAGCGGGCGCCCTCCATTCGTTACTTCTTTTCGGCGCAGGTGTTTGTTGCGGCATCCCACACGCCGCCAGCCTTCTCGCAATCGGCCTGGGTTTTGGCCTCGGTTGCTCCGGCGAAAGCCGAGCCGGTAAACGCAATTGTCAAAGCCAGCGCGAATGCAGAAACGAACATTTTCATGGCATCATACTCCTTGTTTTTCGCCTATTGGAGGCGCTACTCGGAACTCCGTTGATCGATAGAATGTTCCCGAGGCTCAGCACGGCGACCTAGGACTGCACCTATAAGTGCAATGTCGACCGCGCCCTCAACCTCGGCGCGCTAGATGGTGGGTAGGCCGCTCTCATCCCGCCTCTCAACGCCACTCTCGAAGTCGTCACATTCCTGCCAACAGGGATCGCATTGCAGTCTCTTAATCACCGAATTCGGCCGCTATCTCGCGCGGTCGTAGAGTCAGATACGACAGAGGTTATCGATGCGGTTCACGACAG
>JBEVFG010000225.1:0-3463 GCA_040512415.1 Pseudolabrys sp.
TCGCCTTGAGCACTTATTCCGAAGACATGCGCTGGGTTGCATTGCAGCAAGAAGTGCCGCTTTTCGACCGATTCAGCATTATGCGGCTGTGGTCGGACCTCGGAACGTTCGATTTATACTCTGCCACGAAAAAACTTGACATTGCAGAGCGGGTTCATGATTGCATAGGGCGATTGCTGGCCGATCTCGTGATTGCGGCCGCCAAGCCTCCAGAACCGCCGACCAACGGCAGCCGCTAAATTGATTTCAGGGACGGGAATTTGGTGAGCGATCAGCCTGGACAACGTCTAAAGACATCGGTGGCCGCCGCCGTGCTCGCGGGGCTGGCGCTGGTCTCGCCTGCGCGCGCCGAGACTGCCGGTCCGGCTTGCGTTGCGCCGCTCGATCTCATCCGCCTTGCTAATCCGCTTCCGCGTCTCGCGCAGAAAATCGCCTCCGGCGAACCGGTCACGATCGTTGCCATCGGCTCGTCGTCGACGTCGGGAGCGGGTGCGAGCTCGCCCGCCGCAAACTATCCGAGCCGGCTTGCAATCGAGCTCAAGCAGCATTTCCCGAAGCTGTCGTTCACCGTGCTCAACCGCGGCGTCGCCGGCGAGGAAGTCGCCGACATGCTCAGCCGGTTCGATTCGGCTGTTCTTGCGGAAAAGCCTGACCTCGTGTTGTGGCAGCTCGGAACGAATTCCGTGATCCGTGGTCACATGCTTGGTGGGCACGATGCACTGATCCGTACCGGCCTCGCAAAGATTCGGACGATCGGCGCCGATATCGTACTGATCGACCCGCAGTTCGCGCCAAAGGTCATCGCAAAACCCGACGCCGAGCGCATGGTCACGTTGATTTCCGCGACGGCGAAGCGCGAAGACGTCGATCTCTTCCGCCGCTTCGATGTCATGCGGCATTGGCGCGACGTCGCTCAGATCGGCTTCGAGACGTTTGTTTCGCCCGACGGGCTCCACATGAATGACTGGAGCTACGCCTGCATGGCAAAGGGCCTCGGCAACGCCATCGCCGAAGCCGCGCAGCGCCCGCTGATGTCAGCGGCGGCGCATCCCGTCCCTTAAGACTTTCGCCTCTTCAGGCCTTCTCCAGCGCCGTCAGCAGATCCTCGATCAGATCGTCGACGTGCTCGAGTCCGGCCGAAAACCGGACGAGCCCGTCACCAATGCCGAGCTCTGCTCGCTGATCCGGTGTCAGCCGCTGGTGCGTTGTGGTCGTCGGATGTGTGACCAGGCTTTTCGCGTCACCGAGGTTGTTGGTGATGCCGATGAGGTTGAGCGCATTGAGAAAGCGGAAGGCGCCTTCCTTTCCACCTTTGACCTCGAACGAGCATAGCGTCGAACCGGCGCGCATCTGCTTGCGAATGATGTCGGCTTGCGGATGGTCAGGACGACCGGGATAGATCAGCCGAGAAATCTTCTTGTGGCCCGCGAGCGCGTTGGCGACTGCGCCGGCGTTCGCGGTCTGCCGCTCGACGCGCACGGGCAAGGTCTCCAGGCCCTTGAGCAGCACCCACGAGTTGAACGGCGACAGCGACGGCCCCGTCTGGCGCAGGATCTGATGGTAATGGTCGAGGATCAGTTTTTCAGAGCCCAGGATGATGCCGCCCAGGACGCGGCCCTGGCCGTCGATGTGCTTGGTCGCCGAATAGACTACGCAATCGGCGCCCAGCTTGAGCGGGCTCTGGTACAGCGGGGTGGCAAAGACGTTGTCGACAACCAGTTTCGCGCCGACGCCGTGGGCGATCTCGGCGACCACGGCGATGTCGATCACTTCGAGCGTGGGATTGGTCGGGGATTCCAGGAAAAACGCCTTGGTGTTTTTCTGCGTCGCCTTTTTCCACGCGTCGAGATCGGTGCCGTTGACCAGCGTCGATGTGACGCCGAAACGCGGCAGCCATTCCTCGATGACCCAGCGACACGAGCCGAATAACGCTTTGGCCGCGACCACGTGATCGCCGGCGCGCACGAGGCCCATGATTGCCGTCGTCACCGCCGCCATTCCGGTCGCGGTCGAACGGGCCGCCTCCGCACCTTCGAACGCCGCCATGCGCCGCTCGAACATGCTCATGGTCGGGTTCGAGTAGCGCGAATAGACGTAACCCGGGATCTTGCCGGAAAAGCGGGCCTCACAGTCCTCGGCAGTCGGATAGACGTAGCCTTGGGTGAGGAACAACGCCTCCGAGGTTTCGCCGAACTGCGAGCGCAGCGTGCCGGCATGAACCAGGCGGGTTTCGGGGCGGTAGGTCTTGGACGACGCGGGCATTACGGCCTCCTTTGGCCAAGAAAAAACCGGCCGGAGAAATATCTCGGCCGGGCTCACGCGTCCCCGGCCTTTTAGCGATTTGTTTAACGTGGCTGCAAGCCGGCCGGCTCAAATGACCACGGGATAATCTGTTTGTAGCTGGATGCACGGCTTCCCGTCAAGGCGCTCCTCGGGTTAGATCGGCGCGACTTTAGACGCAGGGCGGCCGTGACGCTTTCCTTCGGAATCGAGGACAAGGGCATCTTGCCCGACCGCATGATCGCGGCGCTCGCCGCAGACGGCGCGATTCTGTCGGAAAACAAGTTCGTGCCCGATCAGATTCAACCCGCCAGCCTCGATCTTCGGCTCGGCGAGGTTGCCTATCGCGTGCGCGCGAGTTTTTTGCCGGGCCGCACAACCGTTGCCCAGCGGATCGACGGGCTCAAGCTGCACGAGATTTCATTGAGCGACGGCGCGGTCCTCGAAACGGGCTGCGTCTATATCGTGCCGCTGCAGGAAAGCCTGGCATTGCCCAATGAAATTTCGGCGGCGGCCAACCCGAAAAGCTCGACCGGCCGGCTCGACGTGTTCACGCGCGTGATCGCCGACGAGACACGCGGCTTCGATCGCATCGGAGCCGGCTACCATGGGCCGCTTTATGCCGAAATCAGCCCGCGCACCTTTCCTGTCCTGGTGCGCGAGGGATCGCGCCTGTCGCAGATCCGCTTCCGCCGCGGCCATGCTTTGCTGGCCGCGCAAGCTTTGCGTGATTTGCATGGGCGCGAGCGCCTGGTCGATTCCGACAAGGCCGATGTCAGCGAGGGTGTCGCGGTCGGCGTCGACCTGTCCGGCCTCGGCCCGGGCGGCCTCGTGGGTTATCGCGCCAAGCGCCATACCGGGCTTATCGATGTGGAAAGGCGCGGCAGTTATGTGGTCCTCGACTTCTGGGAGCCGATTCAGGCGCGGCCGGACAAGAGCCTGATCCTTGATCCGAACGAGTTCTACATCCTTGCATCGAAGGAAGCGGTGCAGGTGCCACCGGACTATGCGGCCGAAATGGTGCCGTTCGATCCACTGGTCGGCGAATTTCGCGTCCACTATGCCGGCTTCTTCGATCCCGGGTTCGGCTATGCCGGCGCCGGCGGCAAAGGTGCGCGCGCCGTCCTCGAGGTGCGCTCGCGCGAGGTGCCGTTCATCCTCGAGCACGGTCAGATCGTCGGGC
>JBEVFG010000226.1:0-12873 GCA_040512415.1 Pseudolabrys sp.
TGTCGCGCGCCTGCTCGGCGCGCCGCGCCACCAGTTCGCTGACGCTGAGACTGTAGCCGGCGGCTTTCAAATCCGCCTCGTCGTACGATGTCAGCACGGTGACCGCGAGAACTTTCAGTTTCGATCCGCGCGCGCCTTCGACCGCCGCCTTCATCGTCTGCGGATAGGCATGCACAGTAAGAAAGGTCGCGCCCATCTGCGCCACGCTCTCGACGCCCTTGGCAACGGTGTTGCCGATGTCGTGCAGCTTGAGGTCGAGAAACACCTGCTTACCGGATGCGATCAGCCGAGCGGCAAAGGGCAGGCCGCCAGCAAAAGCAAGTTGGTATCCGATCTTGTAAAACCAGACCGCATCGCCGAGACGCGCGACCATTGCCTCGCCGGCAGCCACTGACGGTACGTCAAGTGCAACGATCAGCCGCTCACGCGTATCCAACGACACGATCAGACCCCCCGCACCATCATTCGTGCCATATCGACCAGACGTTCGAGTTGCGTCCGAATCTGGTTGGCGATGGCGGTATCGGTGATGTTATCCATCTCGTCAAACGCCGTATCGGCCCGTTGAATGGTAACTTGCTCGGGAATGACCAGAGCACCGCAGCCGAGCTCAAGAATTTGCCGCAGAGCCATCAGCGATCGCAACCCGCCCGCGCGTCCGGGCGAAGCCGATGAGATGGCGAACACACGTCCCTTGAATGCGGCGTAGGTCGGATCACCTCGCTCGCGCACGCGCGACACCCAATCGATGGCGTTCTTCAGAAGCGGCGTGACGGACGCGCTGTACTCTGGGCTAGCGATGAATACACCCTGATGCGCCATAATCATTTGCTTGAGCTTGAGCGCGTTGGCGGGCTGTCCGGCGCGCGCATCGATGTCCGCGTCGTAGATCGGCAGCGGATAGTCGGCAAGCGAAATGCGGGTAACCTCGACATCAAGAAGCGTGAGCTCTTTTGCCGCCAGTGCTGCCAGCCGGACGTTGTGCGAGCCCGTGCGTATCGAGCCTGGCACAACGAGAATTTTGGGGATCGGCATCAGCGGCTCCGCTTTCGCGGGCGATGACACCACACCATCAGCGGCCGCGATAGACCCACACGCGCGCTGGCGGCAGATTCATCCAGATGAGCTCGGACGATTCGGCTCGCACACCGGACAATTCTTTCGGAATTGGCGGCAACATCGCGTATGTGAACTGCACGAACGGAGCACCTGTTGCAAGCAGAGTCATCGCGTCGGAAATCAGGCGCACCCGTGTACGCAAAGGTTTGGTCACGAGGGGAAGCCCCGACACGACTGCGGCGGCCGGCTCATCAACATAGCTTTCCAGCAACCTCCGCAGACGATAGGCATCACCCTGCACGACCGTGGCCGCCGGATAACGCGTGCGCAGCAGCCGACAAAAATCAGGATTGAATTCGACAAGGATCAGCCGGCCTGGATTAACGCCGTGCCGGACGAGGGCCTCGGTCACGGGACCGGTGCCGGGGCCCAATTCGATCACAGGACCTTGCGAGCGCGGATCAACGTAGCGCGCCATCGCACGCGCGAGCACGCGGCTCGACGGCATCACTGCGCCGGTCGAGAGTGGCTTTTCGATCCAGGAGCGGATGAACTGCATCTCGTCATCGAGACGCAGACTCTTTTTTTCGACGCGGGCGACTGAATGTAAGGGCATTGCTGCAGGGTCACGCGTACGTGCGGCGGGTCTCGCCGCAACATTTACGGGTATAGGGCGCAAGGCGGGGGGTCAAGATGGGTTACCTGATTGACTGCCTCGGCTTCCCAGACCATCCAAAAACTCTTTGACTCGACTGAAGAAACCGGCCGATTCCGGCTGGGTTACCTCCGAAGACAGCTTTTCGAACTCCGCCAGCAGCTCGCGCTGACGTTTGGTGAGATTTTGCGGCGTTTCCACCGCTACCTGAACGTACATGTCTCCGGTTTGTTTCGCCCGCAGCACCGGCATTCCCTTGCCTGCAAGGTGGAACCGGCGGCCGGTCTGCGTGCCGGAGGGGACGTTGACCTTCACCTTGCTGCCGTCGATCGCCGGCACTTCAAATTCGCCGCCAAGTGCGGCGCTCGCCATCGAGATCGGCACACGGCAATACAAGTCGGCGCCGTCGCGCTGGAAGAATTCGTGCGAGGCGACCTCGAGAAAAATATAAAGGTCGCCCGGCGGACCGCCGCGCAAGCCCGCCTCACCCTCGCCGGCTAGCCGGATGCGGGTACCGTCTTCAACACCCGCCGGAATGTTCACCGACAGCGTACGCTCGCGACTCACACGACCACCGCCGCCGCAAACTTTGCAAGGGTCATCGATGACCTGCCCGCGCCCATGACAGGTGGGGCACGTTCGTTCGAGCGTGAAGAAGCCCTGCGCGTGGCGAATTTTGCCTGCGCCGCCGCAACTACCGCACGGTTTTGGCTTGGTGCCCGCCTTCGCGCCGCTGCCGGAGCAGGCCTCGCAAGTTACCGAGGTGGGGATGCGAATCTGCGCCGTCTTGCCCTTGAACGCCTCATCGAGCGTTATTTCCATGTTGTAGCGCAGGTCGGATCCGCGCTCGCGGCCAGAGCCACGGCCGCGCGCTGAACCCATGCCGAAAATGCCTTCGAAGATGTCGGCAAAGGTCGAGCCGAAATCGGCGCCAAACCCGTGACCGCCCATACCCCCATGTTCGAATGCAGCGTGGCCGAACCGGTCATAGGCGGCGCGCTTGTCACCATCCTTGAGGACGTCGTACGCCTCGTTGATTTCCTTGAAACGGTGCTCGCAATCCTTGTCACCCGGATTTCGATCCGGGTGATGCTGCATGGCGAGTTTGCGGAACGCCGCCTTGAGCTCAACCTCGGTAGAGGTGCGGGTAACCCCGAGAACTTCGTAGTAGTCGCGCTTGGACATCCCGCTGCCGCCCTAGATTATCCGCGCCGGATCAGCCGTATGCGATTCGGCGGCCCGACGTCCCCGCAAACATGCACCCCCGGACAGGTGCCCGGGGGTGACTTCATTCGCGGCCGACCTGTGCATGGGCTCGAAGCCGATGATCAGGCGGATTTCTTCTTGTCGTCGTCGACCTCGGTGAATTCCGCGTCGACCACGTCTTCTTTCTTTTCGCCCGAAGCTGCACCATCGCCGCCGGCACCAGATTCGTTTTGCGCTTCCTGCTGTTGCTTGTACAGGGCTTCGCCAAGCTTCATCGACGCTTGCGCCAGTGCATTGGTCTTGGCCTGGATCACCGCAGAGTCGTCGCCCTTGAGCGCTTCCTTCAGATCAGCGATTGCATTCTCGATCGCGGTGCGATCCGCATCGCCGATTTTCGAGCCATGCTCGGACAGCGCCTTCTCGGTCGAGTGCACAAGTGCCTCGGCGTGGTTCTTTGCCTCGACCGCAGCCTTGCGCTTCTTGTCCTCTTCGGCGTGAGACTCCGCATCCTTGACCATCTTTTCGATGTCTGCCTCCGACAGGCCGCCCGAAGCCTGGATGCGAATTTGCTGCTCCTTGCCGGTTGCCTTGTCCTTCGCTTGCACGTTGACGATGCCGTTGGCGTCGATGTCGAAGGTGACTTCAACCTGCGGCACGCCACGTGGCGCGGGCGGAATGCCGACCAGGTCAAACTGACCGAGCATTTTGTTGTCGGCCGCCATCTCACGCTCGCCCTGAAAAACGCGGATCGTCACCGCGTTCTGATTGTCCTCGGCAGTCGAGAAGACCTGGCTCTTCTTGGTCGGAATCGTCGTGTTGCGGTCGATGATGCGCGTGAACACGCCGCCCAGCGTTTCGATGCCGAGCGAAAGCGGGGTCACGTCGAGCAACAGCACATCCTTGACGTCGCCCTGCAGCACGCCAGCCTGAATGGCAGCGCCGACCGCAACGACTTCGTCTGGATTCACACCCTTGTGCGGCTCCTTGCCGAACAGTTGCTTCACAACTTCCTGCACCTTTGGCATGCGCGTCATACCGCCGACCAGGACAACCTCGTTGATCTGCGCTGCCGAAATGCCGGCATCCTTGAGCGCCTGCTTGCACGGCTGGATCGTCTTCTGGACAAGGTCGTCGACCAGCGCCTCGAACTTGGCGCGGGTCAGCTTCATCGTCAGATGCTTGGGTCCGGAAGCATCTGCCGTGATGAACGGCAGATTGATTTCAGTCTGTGTCGTCGACGACAGCTCGATCTTCGCTTTTTCCGCCGATTCCTTGAGCCGCTGCAGCGCGAGCTTGTCGCGGCGCAGATCGATGCCCTGCTCTTTCTGAAATTCGTCGGCGAGATAGTTGACGAGCCGCATGTCGAAGTCTTCACCGCCTAGGAACGTGTCGCCGTTCGTGGACTTCACTTCGAACACGCCGTCGCCAATTTCGAGAATCGAAACGTCGAAGGTGCCGCCGCCAAGGTCGTAGACGGCAATAGTGCCGGTCTTCTGCTTGTCGAGACCATAAGCGAGCGCGGCGGCGGTGGGTTCATTAATGATGCGCAGCACCTCGAGGCCGGCAATCTTGCCGGCATCCTTGGTCGCCTGACGCTGCGCGTCATTGAAATAAGCAGGAACGGTGATGACAGCCTGCTCGACCTTCTGCCCGAGATAGGCTTCGGCCGTCTCTTTCATCTTCTGCAGGATGAAGGCCGAGATCTGGGACGGCGAAAAAGTCTTGCCGTCGGCCTCGACCCATGCGTCGCCGTTGGAAGCCTTGCTGATCTTGTAAGGGACAAGCTTCTTGTCCTTTTCGACCATCGGATCGTCGTAGCGCCGTCCGATGAGGCGCTTAACCGCGAAGATGGTCTTTTCTGGATTGGTGACCGCCTGGCGCTTCGCCGGCTGGCCGACGAGACGTTCGCCGTCATCTGTGAAGGCGACAATCGAAGGCGTCGTGCGCATGCCTTCGGCGTTCTCGATAACTTTGGGCGTCTTGCCTTCCATGACAGCGACGCACGAATTGGTGGTGCCGAGGTCGATGCCGATGACCTTGCCCATGGTTCTTCCTCTCAAATTGCGGCAGGCCGGCCGGGCCGCTTGGCGCCCGAGTGGGAATGTCAGCGGCTCATCCGCAGACCCCCTATCAGCCCCCTGGATACGCGTTTCGCCACGTTTTTGCGGCTTAGTGGCTCATATAGGAGGGCACCCGGAGGCCGCAAGTCAGTCGGTCACGAAATCGCGAGACCAGGGCCCATCGAGTACCCTAAATGGTTATCGGCCCATTGCTGCACTGCATCTGGGCCGCTAGGGAAGGCCCCACCGCTCACATTTGAAAGGCTTCCGAATCCATGTTTCGTCGGTTGTTTGTCTGCCTGTTCGCGGCCTGGGCCGGCCTGATGGCTATAGCCACCACGGCACATTCAGATCCGGCATTTCCGCCGGGCTCCCGGGTCGGCCTCGAAGTGCCGGGCGACCTCAAGCCGAGCACGCATTTTCCCGGATTCGAAGACGCAGACCGCAAGGTATCGATCGCAATCCTTGATCTGCCGTCCACCGCATATTTCGAACTTGAGACGGCCGCCTTCAGCAAGCTTCCGCAAGACCTGCAGCAGGCAAAACGGGAGAGCTTTCCATTCAACACTGGCATCGGGTTCTTGATCAGCGGAGTCACGCAAAAAGATGGAACGACAGTGCATCGGTGGTCGCTGCTTGCGCAGGCGGTGGGCGACAAGGTCCAAAATCTTACAACCTTGATCAATGTGGAGGTGCCGGAAAGCGCGCTCCCGGTCTACTCCGATGCGGTGGTCCGCCAGGCGCTCGCAAGCGTCACGTTTCGTCCGGCGCCGATCAAAGAACAACTTAGTTTGTTACCGTTCAGATTTGGCGACCTGGCCGGATTCGAGGTGCTGCAGGTCACGCCGACCGGCACCGTCGTCCTGGCCGACAAACCGGACGACAAATCAACCGATCGCCCGATCCTGATCGTTTCAATTGGGCGCGGCGGTCCCGCAGACGCCGGTGACCGCAGCAGACTTGCACGCGATCTGGTTGCAACAGCGCCCGTGCGCGATCTGAGCATAAAATCGGCCGAACCGATGCGAATCAACCGCGCGCCGGGCCACGAAATCAGGGCGGAAGGCAAAGACCCGGCGGGCAAGCCGGTGTCGATGGTTCAATGGTTGCGTTTCGGCTCGGGGGGCTATTTGCGTATCGTCGGCGCCGGCCCCACCAACGAATGGGATCAGTTCTTTAGCCGATTTCGCACTGTGCGCGATGCAATCGAAATGCGGTGACGCCTACTTTGCGTTGCCACTCGGCTACGAATTGTCGTTGGCAGACGCGGGAGTTATTTGAACGGCCTTGCTGACGGCAACCATCGCCGGACGGAGCACACGTTCACCGATCATGTAGCCGGCCTGAATTACTTCGGCGACCTGCCCGGGAGGCAGATCGGACGTCGGAACTTCATACATCGCCTGATGTAAGTTCGGATCAAACTTCTCGCCTTGTGGAGAGAACTTCTTCACTCCATTTTTTTCCAAAGTCTTGAGTAGCTCACGTTCGGTGAGTTCGACGCCTTTGATCAGCGCTCTTACTTTCGCGTCGGTGCTTTCGCGCAACTCCGGCCCGATCGTTTCAAGCGCGCGATGCATGTTGTCGGCAACCGCAAGGACGTCACGCGCAAATCCCGCGATGCCATAGAGCCGCGCGTCAAGAACCTCGCGCTCGGTGCGCTTCCGCAAATTCTCCATTTCGGCAAGCGTGCGCAGCAGTTTGTCCTTAAATTCTGTTGCCTCGCGTTTGGCCTCGGCAACCGCGTCGGCCTGCTCGGGCGCAGTCGGGTTTTCCGCTTGGGCGGCCGCACTTTCAGTCTGGCGGGCGGTTGGGTCCGTCATTGCTTTCAATCCATCCTCGGAAATATCCGGATGCCCGGCATATCAGGGCTACAGCGTCAAAAATCAAGCGTTTATGGGGTGAGTAAACGGCTTACGACTCGCGCTGTGTAGTCAACCATGGGGATAACACGGGCGTAGTTGAGCCGGGTTGGCCCGATGACGCCGATAACGCCAACGATCCGACCCTTGCCATCGCGGTACGGCGCGACAATGGTCGAGGATCCGGACAACGAGAAGAGCTTGTTCTCGGACCCGATAAAGATACGCACGCCATCGGCACGCTCGGCTCGTCCCAGCAGGTCTATCACACCCCGCTTGGTCTCCAGGGCGTCGAACAGCGACCGTACGCGCTCGAGATCTTCAACCGCTCGTAAATCCTCCAAAAGGTTGGCGTGGCCGCGCACAATCAATTGCCGCTCATCTTTTTCACCGCCCGACCAGCTTGCAAGGCCGGTCGCAATGACTTTCTGCGTCAGCTGATCGAGTTCGTCCTGCCCTTCGGCAACTGCCTTCTCAATTTCAGCCTGAAGGTCGGCCAGCGTCTTGCCTCGGATGCGCGCATTGAGAAAGTTCGCCGCTTCAGTGAGTGAAGACGCGGGCAATCCCGGCGGGACATTGAGCACGCGATTTTCGACCTGCCCGTCCTCCGCAACAAGAACGGCAAGCGCGCGCTCCGGCTCGAGTCGCACGAATTCGATATGCTTGAGCCGGGCGTTTGCTTTTGCCGTCAACACGACGCCTGCCGAACGGGTCAGGCCCGACAGCATCTGCGAGGCTTCGGTGAGCACAGCCTCCATCGATTTCGCCGTATGCGCACCCGCCACCTGGGCTTCGATCGAGCGGCGATCCTGCTCGCTCAGATCGCCAACCTGCATCAACGCGTCGACGAAGAACCGCAGGCCGATTTCTGTCGGCAATCGGCCAGCAGACGTGTGAGGCGCAAAAATCAGGCCCAGCTGCTCCAGATCCGACATCACGTTGCGGACTGAGGCGGGCGATAGGGTGATCGGAAGTAACCGCGACAGGTTTCTCGAACCCACAGGCTCCCCCGTCGCGAGGTAACTCTCAACGATCTGCCGGAAAATCTCGCGCGAGCGCTCATTGAGCGCCGCCAGGCTCACTTGTGTCGCGCCGATCGGGATGTCGTGGGACGCCAAGGCCTCACTCCTCGAAAATCAGCCAACAATTGACCATCGAAGTGGTCTTGTTCAAGCGGGGCGTATGGTTATGGTGAGCGATCAATACCACGGGAGCAAGCCTGATGCGGCCAAGCCGCCGACAGATTGATGAGTTGCGCGCTGTTTCGCTTGAACGCGGGGTCGTGAAATACGCTGAGGGCTCATGTTTCGTGAAGTTCGGCGACACCCATGTCCTGGTCACGGCCAGCCTGGAGGAACGTCTGCCGCCCTGGCTCAAGGGACAGGGCCGCGGCTGGGTAACCGCCGAGTACGGGATGCTTCCGCGCGCCACCTCAGAGCGCACGCGGCGCGAGGCAAGCGCCGGAAAGCAGGGCGGGCGCACCGTTGAGATTCAACGGCTCATTGGGCGCTCGCTTCGTTCGGTGGTCAATTTGCAGGCGCTGGGCGAGCGCCAGATCACAATCGATTGCGATGTTATTCAGGCAGATGGCGGTACGCGCACGGCATCGATCACCGGCGCGTGGGTCGCGCTTGCGGACTGTCTCAACTGGATGAAATCGCGCGATATGATCAAATCCGAAGTTTTGCGCGACCATATCGCTGCCATCTCGTGCGGCGTCTGCAAAGGAACCGCGGTGCTTGACCTCGACTATGCCGAGGACTCGGAAGCCGACACCGACGCCAATTTCGTCATGACCGGATCCGGCCACATCGTTGAAATCCAAGCCACCGCGGAGAAGATTCCGTTCAGCGAAGATCAGTTCGCGGCACTCCTCGCGCTTGCACGAAAGGGCATTGCGAAGCTGGTATCGCTGCAGAAATTGGCCGTGGCGTAAGCGCGCCACAGAGAACGGCCGTGGTTTGAAATGGCCAGACAGCTAACCGGTCCGGTGATCATCGCCACCCACAATCCGGGCAAGCTCAGGGAAATGCGCGAACTGCTTGCGCCTTACGGAATTGCCACGCAGTCCACCGGCGAGCTTGGTTTCCCCGAACCCGAGGAGACCGGAACGACCTTTGCGGAGAACGCGCGCATCAAGGCGGTTGCTGCAGCCCGCGCTAGCGGAAAGCCGGCGATTGCAGACGACTCCGGACTGGTCGTCGATGCCCTTGGCGGCGAGCCCGGCATCCATTCCGCTCGTTGGGCCGGACCCGACAAGGATTTTCGCGCGGCGATGAATCGCATCCAGACACTGTTGATCGAGCGCGGCGCGAAGACTCCGGAACAGCGGCGCGCACATTTCATTGCCGCTCTCTGTCTTGCCTGGCCTGATGGCCATGTCGAGGATTTCGAAGGTCACGTCGATGGCGTCGCGGTTTGGCCACCGCGCGGCGACAAAGGGTTCGGCTATGATCCGCTGTTCCGTCCCGATGGTTTCGACATCACATTCGGCCAGATGAGCGCCGATGAAAAACGTGGACTGCCTCCGCAAGGGCGCGCACTCTCACATCGCGCGCGTGCCTTCATGAAACTCGCGGAAACGTGCCTTTCGAGGCATTGAACGGTTCAAGATCGTTACAATTTTAATCAACTGTTGTCGGCAAGAATTGTCGTAAAGCTGGCTGCCGCAGACCGCACGGACTATGATGCTTAACATGTCGTTAACGAATCCCTTCGGCGTCTACGTGCACTGGCCCTTCTGCCTGTCGAAGTGTCCTTATTGCGACTTCAACAGCCATGTGCGGCACGGCGGCGTAGATGAGGTGCGCTTCCTCCGCGCTTACGAAACCGAGATCGCCGCAACCGCGGCGCGCGCGCCGGACCGGACGGTCTCGACGATTTTTTTCGGCGGCGGCACGCCTTCACTGATGCAGCCTTCGTCGGTGCAGACGATCTTGGATTGCATCGCTGAGCACTGGAGTGTCGCGCCGGATGTCGAGGTGACGCTTGAAGCCAATCCGACCAGCGTGGAAGCAAATCGTTTTCGTGGTTTCCGAACAGCGGGCGTCAATCGCGTCTCCCTCGGCGTACAATCCCTCGACGACGCTGCGCTCAAGGAACTCGGCCGTCTGCATAGCGCCCAAGAGGCCCTTGATGCTGTCGCAATCGCCCGTTCGATTTTTGACCGTTATTCTTTCGATCTCATCTACGCGCGTCCGCAGCAAAGCCGTGATGCCTGGGCTACCGAACTCAAGCGGGCGATCGTGGAGGCCGCCGAGCATTTGTCGCTCTACCAATTAACGATCGAGCCGGACACGCCATTCTTCGGTTTGCACAAAGCCGGAAAATTGCCTGTTCCCGATGAAGATCTCGCGCGCGATCTTTACGATCTTACGCAAGAAATCTGCGCCGACGCGGACCTGCCTGCCTACGAAATCTCAAACCATGCGCGGCCGGGTGCGGAATGCCGGCACAATCTGGTATATTGGCGTGGACAGGATTATGCGGGCGTCGGTCCAGGTGCACACGGTCGGCTGACAATCGACGGGCGCCGTGTTGCGACCGAGACTGAAAAGCGTCCCGAAGCCTGGCTCATGCGCGTGGAAACAAACCGCACCGGTGTGACCGTCTCGGAAAAGCTCACGGCGGGTGAGACCGCGGACGAGTATCTGCTGATGGGCCTGCGGCTTGCCGAAGGTATCGACCTTGACCGTTACAACACCCTCTCCGGGCGTACGCTCGATCCCAAGCGGATTTCGATCCTGCGCGATGAAGGCGCCGTGGAAACGACCGCAGATGGACGCCTTCGCGTGACGCAGAGCGGCTTCCCGCTGCTCGATGCGGTGGTCGCGGATCTCGCTGCCTGAAGTTTATGTCCCCGGCGCGAACGATTTCGGCGCGGGGCTAACCACCTGACCGCCAGACGGAGTTACGCGCAGAACCGCAAGTCCGCGCTCGCTCGTTCCCTCGGGGCGGAAGCGGAAAACACCATCGATGCCTGCGAACCCGGACGGATTCGTGAGGACCTGCTCGCTGAAGCGTTGCATCCCCTGCGTTTTGACGAGAGCTGCCACCAGCGCGATCGCGTCATACGCGAGCGTTGCCGTGCGCACTGGATCCTGTCCGTAACGAGCGCGGTACCGGCCCGAGAAGTTACGGAATCCGGTCTGCTCGGGCGAAGGATACCAGCCGCCATCGAGCAATTTCTCCGACGAGATCCGTGTATCGTCGCTCCACAGCCCGGTCCCGAGCAGCTGCACATGCTTGAGGTCGACACCGTTGGCGGCGAGTGCTTGCGCGACCTGCGGCATCGCGTCCGGACTGTCAGGTAGAAAGATGCAGTCAATCTGGCCGGCCGCTTGGGCAACGCGGCGCACGGCCTCCGCCGTTCGGTTGGCGTCGTGTGGGTACTTCTCCAACACCACGACCCGTCCGCCGTGACGGGCTACTTCCTGCTGGAATGCCGCTTCCACCACGGTGCCGTAAGCATTGTCGGGCATCAGCGCGGCAAACGAACGTTTGCCACGCGAGGCCGCATACGAGATGATCCGGCGGACGTCGGTCTCCGGCAGGAAGCTCAGGAGATAGACACCTCGCGCAGCGACGCTCGCATCCGTGGAGAAGGCGATGACCGGTATGTTGCGCGAACGCACAACCTGCCCGGCCGCGCTCACCGACTGGGCGAAGAGCGGGCCCACGATGATCTCCGCCCCTTCTGAGATCGCCTGCTGGGCGGCACTTTGGGCGCCCTGCGACGAGCCACCATCGTCTTTGACGAGAAGCTGGACATTGCTCACCTTGAACTCGGCGAGCGCCATTTCCGCGGCGTTCTTCATCGACTGCGCCGCTAATCCGGCATTCCCTTGCGCCGTCAGTGGCAGGATCAACGCGATGCGAACCTGGCCGTCGGCTGCCTGCGCGGCAGCGGCGGGCTCACCGGCAGGCGGCGCCGTACCGCCGCCACCCAACTGGGTGGTGCATGCGGCAACTAATAGGCCTGTCGCGACAACGGACAGGCTCAAGCGCATGTGATGCCACATGCGCGCGATCGCCCCCTCACGCGACATCCCCAACATGGTCGCTCCCCATGCGGCAGTTCTTTGTCAGTCGTAACTGGTATCGCCGGAAAAGTTAAGGCCATGAAACGGCGTACGGATTTGTTCCCGATGACGCGCCGAAGACGCCCGTCTAGAGTGTCAATCATGGCAAGCGATGCCAAAATGAGACCGCGCCTTTACGCACCTTTCGGCGTTTCGATGGAGGCCGGCAAGGTTCCACCCGGCCTGTACCTTGTCGCCACGCCCATTGGAAATCTGGGCGACGTTACATTACGGGCGCTTGAAACTCTTGCCGGAGCCGACGTTATTGCCTGCGAAGACACACGCGTGACGCGCAAGCTTACCGAACGCTACGGAATCACGACGCCGCTTACGGCCTATCACGAGCACAATGCCGCCGAGGCACGCCCGAAGTTGCTTTCGCGTCTTGCCGAAGGCCAATCAGTTGCACTTGTCTCGGATGCCGGCACGCCGCTGATCTCCGATCCCGGTTACAAGCTGGTGCGCGCCGCCCGCGAGACCGGTTATCAGGTTACGGCCTTGCCCGGCGCGTCTGCCGTGCTCGCCGCATTGACGGTTTCCGGAGTGCCGACGGACCGCTTTTTCTTCGAAGGATTCCTGCCGCCAAAGCAAGCCGCACGGCAAAAACGAATAGCCGTCCTCGCCAATACTCAGGCGACGCTGGTGCTGTTCGAAGGCGGATCACGCCTGGCTTCGACATTGGCCGACCTTGCGGCAACACTCGGACCACGCGCCGCAGCAATCTGCCGCGAGCTGACCAAATTGCACGAAGAAGTGAGATACGAGAATCTTGACGTGCTAGCGCGACTTTACGCGAACGGCGCGGAAACACGCGGCGAGTTCGTGGTCCTAGTCGCGCCACCGGCCGAGGACCAACGCGCGGACGATATCGATGCGCTACTCAAGCGCGCGCTGTCGCGTGTGTCGGTCAAGGACGCGGTCGGCGAGGTCGCTGTCGCGACCGGGCGTCC
>JBEVFG010000227.1:0-5815 GCA_040512415.1 Pseudolabrys sp.
GCAAAGGACAAGACCGAGTTCGACCAGTTCATGGCCGAGCGTCGCGATCGCCCCGACCCTGGCTCTCAGCAGCCCCAGAACTGATGAGCCCATTCGTCCGGAACAAGGCCGCCCTTTCGGGCGGCCTTTGCGCTTGCGGCGTTTTAAGAAAGTAACCACTCCTTAACCATAATCAGCGCTGTTTAGGGCTGAAAAGCCCGCTTCCGCGCCCAAGTTTGGCCAAGTTTCGCGGGGATTTCGTAGGTCGCCGGTGGACGGGACGTACTCCTCGCGAGACATTCGGTTTGCGACTTGGCGCGTGGGCGGCATCGTCGCGCGCGCATGTTGATTGCGGATCCTGCGCCGCGCCGGTTCGGCTGACGGAACCGGATTGAGCGGAAAGGACGTGCCTATGAATCCTGCCGACGTGGCGCAGTCGGTGCTCCCGCTGACCTCTTCCGATCTTTCGCTGTTCACGCTGTTCTGGAACGCCCATTGGGTCGTCAAGACAGTGATGGTCGGATTGCTGGTCTGCTCGGTCTGGGTCTGGGCAATCGCCATCGACAAGACTGTGCTCTACACCAGGAGCCGGCGGGCGATGGACCGTTTCGAGCAGGCTTTCTGGTCCGGTCAGTCGCTCGACGAACTTTATCGGACACTGTCGAACCGCCCCGCGCACTCGATGGCGGCATTGTTCGTCGCTGCCATGCGCGAGTGGAAGCGAAGCTTCGAGGGCAGCTCGCGCTCGATTGGCGGCCTTCAGATGCGCATCGAAAAAGTGATGGAAGTGACCATCGCGCGGGAGGTCGAGCGGCTCGAAAGGCGGCTGCTGGTTCTGGCGACCGTAGGCTCGGCGGGGCCCTTTGTGGGCCTGTTCGGTACTGTCTGGGGCATTATGACAAGCTTCCAGTCGATAGCGGCGTCCAAAAACACGTCATTGGCGGTGGTTGCGCCCGGCATTGCCGAGGCGCTATTTGCGACCGCACTTGGCCTTGTCGCCGCCATACCGGCGACCATTTTCTATAACAAGTTCGCGGCCGAGGTTAACAAGCAGGCGCAGCGGTTGGAGGGCTTTGCCGACGAATTTGCCGCCATACTGTCGCGGCAGATCGACGACCGCGGGTAGGGGATCATCTCATGGCTGCCAATGCCGGCACGCCGGTGATCGGGAAGCGTAAGCATCATCGCCAGCGGGTGATGAGCGAGATCAACGTCACGCCAATGGTGGACGTGATGCTCGTCCTGCTCATCATCTTCATGGTCTCGGCGCCGCTGCTCACGGTCGGAGTTCCCATCGACCTGCCGCAGAGCCAAGCCAAAAACCTGGAACAGGACAAGGAGCCGCTCACCGTTTCCGTCAACGACAAGGGCCAAATATTCCTGCAGAATAGCGAGATTGCCGTGGATGATTTGGTCCCGAAGATGCAAGCGGTGGCCGAGGCGCGTGGCGGCACAGAAGCGCGGGTCTATGTCCGCGGGGACAAGAAAGTGGACTATGGCACCATGATGAAAGTGATGGGCCGGCTGTCATCGGCCGGCTTTCATCGTGTAGCCTTGGTCACCGAATTCGAGCAGGGCGCGAAAGCGCAGTGATGAGAAAGGCGACCGCGATCTCGGCCGGCCTGCACGCGGCAGTGCTGCTGTGGGCGACGCTATCGTTTTCCGGGAAGACTTTCGATGTCACGCCGGCGGAATCGCTGCCGGTCGATCTTGTGAGCGAAAAAGATTTCTCGGAAATGACCAAAGGCGTCAAGGACGCGCCCAAAGTCGAGACACCGAAGCCGCTGGTCGAGAAAAAGGCTGAGGAGCCGCCCAAGCCAGTCGAAGAGGCCAAGCCCAAAGTCACCGAGAAAAAAGAACTTCAAGCCGCGAAAGAGCCTACGCCGCAGCCGGAGCCACAGCCGTCGAAGCCCGACCCGATCGCGGAAAAACTCAAGCAGCCGGACGAGCTCAAGCAGGCCAAGGCCGAGCCGCAGCCTTTGCCGCCGAAGAAGCCGCCGCAGAAGCCACAACCGAAGTTCGAGCCCGACAAGATCGCGGCCCTGCTCGACAAACGCGATCCACAACGTAACGCCGCGACCGGTGTTGAGGCGAACGCAACTCCGTCGCTCGGCACAGCGTCCGGCACGGCAGCCCAATTGTCACAGTCGGAAATCGATGCGTTACGCGCGCGGCTGATGGCGCTGTGGAATCCGCCGGTCGGGATGCAGGACGCCAGTCAGACGCAGGTCACGATCCGGATCAGGTTCAGGAAAGACGGAACACTCGCAATCGGGCCGCAGGTCCTCACCACCGGCAGCGGCGCACAATTTAACGCCATGCGCGATAGCGCCGTGCGCGCGGTATTTGTCGGGCAGCCCTACACCATGCTGCGGCCTGAACATTACGAACAATGGAAAGAAATAGATTTCACTTTCGACACACGGCAGATGTTTAACGATCTTCCCGCAAGGTAATGCAATTCGTGACTGAGTCTTTTCCCAAAATTAGCCGTCGCGGTCTGCTGGTTGGCGCTGGTGCGCTGGCGGCTACCGGCTCGCGTCCGGCACGAGCCGTCCTCAACATCGATATCAACCAGGGCAACGTGCAGCCAATGCCGATTGCGCTGCCGGATTTCCTGACCGGCGGGCCAACGGAAGGCGACATCGGGCGAAACGTCACCGCGGTCATCACCAACAATCTCCAGCGCAGCGGCCTGTTCGCGCCGATCAATCCGGCAGCGTTCATCGAAAAGATTTCCAACAGCGATAGCGTGCCGCGTTTTCCGGACTGGCGGACGATCAATGCGCAGGCGCTGGTCACCGGCCGCATCACACGGCAGAGCGACGGGCGGCTGAAAGCGGAATTCCGCCTTTGGGACGTGTTCGCTGGCCAACAACTCGACGGCAAGCAGTATTTCACAACACCCGACAACTGGCGTCGCATCGCGCATATCATTTCAGACGCGATCTATGAACGGCTCACCGGCGAGAAAGGCTATTTCGACAGCCGGATTGTATTCGTTGACGAAACTGGCGCGAAGGACCGGCGCGTGAAGCGGCTTGCCATCATGGATCAGGACGGCGCGGCCGTGCGTTATCTCACGCGCGGCGACGACCTCGTTCTCACCCCGCGCTTCAATCCGTCTACGCAGGAAATCACCTATATGTCGTATGGGCAGGGTGATCCGCGCGTTTATCTGCTCAACATCGAAACCGGACAGCGCGAGATCGTCGGTAACTTTCCGGGCATGACTTTCGCTCCGCGGTTTTCACCCGACGGTCAGCGCGTGATCATGAGCCTGCAGCAGGGCGGCAATGCGAACTTGTTCGTCATGGACCTGCGCTCGAAACAGACCACCCGTCTCACCGACACGCCCGCGATCGACACGGCGCCCTGCTACTCGCCGGACGGCTCCCGCATCTGCTTCGAAAGCGACCGTGGCGGCAGCCAGCAGATCTATGTGATGTCTGCAAATGGTGGGGCGGCACAGCGCATCAGCTTTGGCGAAGGTCAACATTCGACGCCAGTCTGGTCGCCGCGCGGGGACTACATCGCCTTCACCGGTCAGGCGCGCGGTAATTTTTCGATCGGCATTCTCAAGCCCGACGGTTCCGGCGAGCGCGTGCTCACGCAAGGATTCCACAACGAGGGGCCGACCTTCGCACCGAATGGGCGGGTTTTGATGTTCTTTCGCGACGTGGGGCAGGGGGCGTCGCTTTATACAATCGACATCACCGGGCGGAATGAGCTGAAGGTTCCGACGCCAAGCTACGCTTCGGATCCGGCCTGGTCCCCACTACTTTCGTGACGGTCCTAAACCGGCCTTATTTTCACCCTGTCTTAACCATCGGAAACGGTTTAAGGCCCGCCTAGAGTTTTTATGGGTCCACGCAAGGTTCCATCAAGGTTGATGGAACGTTCGTTTAACGAACGACCTGCTAGACCCTCACGCACGCTCCGGTCGGTACGCGTGAATGGAGGCACCGGATATGATCGATATGAGGAAAACGCTGCACGTTGCTCGCTTCGCTGCCGTTCTCGCGGCGGCGCTGGCGATTTCGGCCTGTGCCAAAAATGCCGAGGACGCGCAGGCCAATGCCGCAGGTCAGGCAACGCCCGGCAGCCAGCAGGACTTCGTGGTCAATGTCGGCGATCGCGTCTTCTTCGAGACCGACTCGTCCGAGCTCACGACGCAGGCGCGGGCGACGCTCGACAAGCAGGCGCAGTGGCTCACGAACTACAGCCAATACAGTCAGTTCACCATCGAGGGTCACGCCGACGAGCGCGGCACGCGCGAGTACAACATCGCGCTTGGCGCTCGGCGCGCGCAGGCAGTGCGCGACTATCTGGTGTCCCGCGGCATCCAGGCGCAGCGCATGCGCACGATCTCATACGGGAAGGAGCGCCCCGTCGCCGTCTGTAATGATATCTCGTGCTGGTCGCAGAACCGGCGCGCCGTCACCGTGCTCGGTGTCAGTTCATAGCGCTTTAGGGGGAAACGTCGGGTGGTGGCACGGCGGCCCTCCGGGGCCGCCGTCGCTTTATTGCCAGCCCGGAACGTTGCGCCAGTCCGGGAGATTATGGGCGATTCCTTTGTGGCAATAGATACAGGTTTTTTCGCGCGTGAACAGGAAGCGTCGGTGTGCTTCCATGCGTCGCTTTTGCGACGTGGTCTCATTTGCACCAGGTGTTGAATTCGATATCGTAGACCCCGGCTCAACAACACAACGCAAGTCGAATTTTGCCAAGCGCGCAACAATCATTAGGAGCCAAAACGAAAATTTGCACAAGTTGAATTTGATTCAAGGCTTGGTACTCCTTGCCGACTACATCGGACATCGGGTGTACGAAGTTGCCATTTCGGGAACGCCGGGAAATATTCTGGTTATCTGATTTTCACTGTCGATCTTGAAACTCATTTGCACCGTCTGCAGCGCCACGTCCGTGGAGCAAGACGTGATCAGATTGACGACGCCGGCATCTTCCTTGCGCGACTTTATGTTGCAGGTGGCAATTTTCCCGCGAAGCTGATTGCCGTCGACAATAAATCCGCTCCCGTAGTTGTCCGCGTCTTTTGTCATGGCAAGTTTTGCATTTTGCTTGACGAATATCTTGTCGCAAACGGATGGGTCGTTCGCCCAGGCTCCGTTGAGGTCGGAACTGTGGGCGGAAGCGCTGAAAAGTAGGAAAAGCGTGGAAGAAATGACAAGGGTCCGGGCACTGGTAAATATTATCATCATCTCGCTCCGGCGATTGGGTAGACGTTCAGCAAGTTTTGAAGTTGCGATGAAATACCAGCCGCTTTTTTGATGTAGATCAATACCCGGCTGCAAGATGGTGGTCATCTCGGCAGAGAAGCAGGCCAGCGCGGGATGTCATGAACCATTTTGCGGCCGTACTTCTCATGCATGGTGTTCTGGAATAGTCTGCCTTCCAAACGAAGGTAGCTAAGCGCATTTGGGCGGAGGCGTAGTTGGCCGTGCATCGATTGCTGCCAGTTTCGTTGACAATCGCTTCGACGCTCGGCTTTGCGTCAGATACCGCCGTCGCTCAGCCGCATCCCGCTGCGTCGGAACATCTGCCTTTTTTTATTACCGCGCCGGGCCAGACCGATGTGCTCATGGTCATCATGGCGATCTTCCTTGCTGTTGGAGTGGTCGGCTTCGGCGTTTTCTTCCTGCGCCTGCACACACGGCCCGAGCGCGTCGCACACAGAGGCAGCAAAATCCAATTCGAGATTGTGGCGATCCTCGGCCTGATAGCGCTCTTCACGCACATGCATATTTTCTGGGTGGCGGGCCTGCTGCTGGCCTTCATCGACATTCCTGATTTCGGCGGCTTCCTCGGCCGCATC
>JBEVFG010000228.1:0-4126 GCA_040512415.1 Pseudolabrys sp.
CGCCTTGGAATCCGCCGCGAACATCCGCGCTCGCGCCTCAGCAGCCGCGCTCTCCATGGTCATGAACACGGCGCCGGCGCGCTGGAGCTTTTCGACCAGGCCTTCGAACGCCAGCATCCGGTAGCCGCGGCCGATCACATAAGGGTGCATGGTGTAGGTCAGAACACCCCAGTCGACGGTCTTTTTCATATAGAGGAATTCGTCGAACCAGTTCTGCAGGACCGCGCGCGCCGGCTGCATGCCGGCGAGGATCGAGGTTTGCGTGCGCACGAACTCGAAGTGCGGGTAGTCGTCGAGCGACCAGCTGATCGGCATTTCAATCAGCTTTGTTTGCTCGCCGAAATGATAGGGCTCCCCAAGCTTCGCGACGTCGCCGCGCCGGGCGCGATAGGGGACGTAGTCGGATCCCATCAGGCTCGAGTCGTAGGTGAAGCCGTGCGCCAGCAGCAGGTCGATGGTGTGATCGCTCAGGTCCCATGACGGCGAGCGGTAGCCGCGGGCCTTCTTGCCGGTCAGCCGCGCGACCGCTTCGTTGGCGCGCACGAGGTCGGCTTCCTCTTCGTCGCGGCTTTGGGTCGCCGGCGGGATATGGGCCCAACTGTGGTGCGCAACCTCGTGCCCGGCCTTGACGACGGCCTCGCATTCGCGCGGCCAGCTTTCGATCGTGAATCCGGGAATGAACCAGGTCGCCTTGATGGCGCGCGCGGCGAGAAAGTCGATGATCCGGCGCGACGCCAGCGCACCGAATTCGCCGCGCGACAGCGGCGTTGGCGTCGTCATTCCGCGCGCGATGAAGCCGGATTGCGTATCGAAATCGAATGTCAGGCAGACGATGTGGCGGGGCATGGCATTGTCACCGTACAGCCTCGCCTATGATACTGGCGCCGGCTCGGCATGATAGGAAGGCGGGCAGGAGGGTCAAGGTTTTGGCAGTCAAGGAAATCGGCATCATCGTCAATGGCGCGACTGGACGTATTGCTTCAACCCAACATTTAGCGAATGCGCTATTGCCGATCCGCGCCGAGGGTGGGCTGCCCGTCGGAGATGACCGGGTCATGCCGCGATTGCTTCTGGCCGGCCGCGACGAGAAACGCCTCGCCTCACTCGCGCGCAGCAACGGAATTGATCGCTGGACGACCGATCTCGATGCGGCCCTGTCGGATCCCGGATATTCCGTATTCTTCGACGCCGCGGCGACGATGCGGCGGGTACCGACGCTGACGAAAGCGATCGCTGCCGGCAAACATATTTACAGCGAGAAACCGGTTGCGCTGTCCGTTTCGGAACGGATGTCGCTTCTGACCGCGGCGCGCGCACGCAACCTCAAGCACGGCGCGGTCGAGGACAAGATCTTCCTGCCCGGGCTGCAGAAACTCGCGCATCTTGCCGACCAGACTTTTGGGGCCGTGTGACTGGGTTTCGTCTCGATGTCGGTTGGTGGGTGTTTGACGGCTTCGAACGCAAGAGCCAAAGGCCGAGCTGGAACTACCAGCGAAGCGGCGCTGGCGGGCTCAGCATGGATATGTATCCGCACTGGCGCTACGTCATCGAAAGCATTCTCGGCCCGATCCGGCGCATCGTGGCTGCCACTGCGACGGCCATTCCACAGCGCGCGGACGAAAGCGGCGCCCGTTATGACGTCGACGTCGACGATACATCCCTGACATTGGCGGAACTTGAGGATGGCGCCGTTGGCACAATCGTCTGCTCATGGGCAACGCGGGTGCGCCGCGACGATCTTCTGACATTCCAGATCGACGGCACCGGCGGCTCGGCGGTCGCCGGCCTGCACCGCTGTTGGGCACAAGACGCAGGTGATACCCCTGATGTCCACCATATCAATCCGGTGGCCGACATCGGTTTCGACTACCGCCGGGACTGGAAGGAAGTTCCTGGGCCGGCCGTTCATACAAATCCCTATCGCATCGGATGGGAGCGCTTTCTCAGGCACATCGTCGCCGGCGAGCCTCTGGCGAGCGATCTCTCTGCCGGCGTCCGCGATGTGAAGCTGGTGGAGGCTTGCTACCGCAGCGCCGCCGAGGGCAAATGGGTTACCCTTGATGAAACCTGATACTTCGTGTCAACGGTGCAGGCAGGAGTAGATCCTGACGAGATCGCGCGCCGGCATGGGGACTGAGCGCGTAGTTTTCGCGTTTTCCGTCGCGGTACCGCAAGACAACCAGAAATAATTTCCCGCGGGATCAACAACGATCCGCACCGGTTTGAAATCCGACAAAATGATCGACAGGTACTCGACCGTCGAGAACCAGCTCAGTTGATTGTGCTCGGGCGAAATCCGTTGCGATGAAACGAAGCGCGGGTCTCCGAGCGCAGGATCGGAGGCGCTGCCCAGTGCGAGCGCTCTCACTGCGGCTTTGTATGCTGTCCAGTCCGTGACGAATTTTGCGGTCTGAACAACATGAATGGCCGTGCAAAGAATGATGGCACCGGTGCAAGCCCGGATTACCGTGACGCTAGCCAGGAATTTCGCGATTTGCAGCAGACGCGGACAATCAACCGGCGCGCCGTCTGCCCGCATTGCGTAGACGGCTGACAACACACCGAAGGCCGGAGTGATGACGACCAGCGTCGTGCGGAGATAGTACCGGTTGCTTGCATGCGCCCATTGGTCGAACTGCAGCCAGTAAATCAGCAGAGCGATTGCTGTCACAGCCAATGCCGCGAGCAGCGCGGTGTCCGCAGCCATGATCCGGGACAGCGCGAGAAAGAGGAGGCCGTAGCAGCCAAGAACGACGAACAGCAAGACAACGAGATTGACCTGAAAAATGGTGGAGTCGAAAAAGTGCAGCCCGGCTCTGACAAGAACATCGGCGAAGTAATCATCGGGTGGATAGGCCAATTTCACGATGATCCACAGTGCTATCGAAACGAACAGCACAAGTCCGCCTCGCACAAACAGCGGATGACGCAAACCGTGCAGGGCAAGCGTCGCGACAATGACTAGCCCGAGCACTGCGCCGCCCTCATGAGTCAGGATCAAAGCCGCCATCGCGATTGACAGCGCGGCCGCCCCGCGGATACCCGGACGTGCATAGTGCGCCAGCGCAAGTGCCGGCCAGAACAGCGCGTGCGCGATCCACATCTCGGTCGGAAATCCGAACACCAATGGACAGAGGAGAGCGGTTGAGCCGCAGGCAAAAACAAAGATGGCGCGGTTCCGGGATCGATCGGCAATGAAGGTCCACGCGAGACCAGTCAGCGGCGCAACATTGAAAAGAAGTCCGTAAACAACGATTCCGCCATATGGATGTCCCGTAAGGCTGACATAGGCTTCAGCGGGCCAGAGAGTGAGAAAGAAAACCGATATGCGGTGCGCAATATTGTGCCAGTGAAACGCCCACACGTCCTGGACAGCAACCGCGTAGGAAAACATCGCGCCGTCGGCATAGATTTGGAGCTCATAGACGAGCGCAACGATGACAAAGGCAAGCGACCAGCCGAGGCCGGCGGCCACAGTCAGATTGCGCAGAAGGCTCTCCTCGCGGGCAGACGATCGCGATGAAGCCTGCATCGTATCTAGCCGCGCAAAAGCTGCTGGCGTTCCAGGAGCTGCTTAAATACGCCGCCTGCCGCATCAGTGATTTTCTCCAGAAGTTGCTTGCCGAATTCTGCCGAGGCAGATTTCGCGTCACCGATAACCCCCATATCGGCGATGATCTTCTCGTTCGTCGTCCACGGCCACGTCACCGCCTGATCGAGGATCGTCACGCGCACGGCGTCGGCCCCGGAAGCGGCTTGCAGTTTTTTGATTTCATCGGCGCGTACCAAATGCGGCGCAACCGCCAGCATCATCGACGTTTCGTTCTTCCCGCCATGGATTTCCGGAATTTTGGAAGCCGTATGGATGTCCGCCCAGGTCGTTGGATGTAAAATGCAGATATTGAGTCCGAAATCGCCGCGCAGATCCCGTGCCAAAGGCTCCAGTATCCCGCGGTTGCCGCCGTGCCCATTGATGACCGCAAGATTGCGCGCCGGCAGGCTGCGCGCGATTTCGCGCCCTAGGTCGCGAATGAGTCGGGTCATGCCCTCGATGGACAAGGACAGCGTGCCTGGAGCCCACTCATGCTCGCGCGCGAGACTGACCGCCTGCGTCGGCAGTTGCCAC
>JBEVFG010000229.1:0-9168 GCA_040512415.1 Pseudolabrys sp.
CGCGGATCGAAATGCATGGGCTGCTGCATCGGACCCTCCCGGATCGTTCCTCTTTTGATAGAGCGTAGCACCGCGCACGGGTGGATAGAAATCGGCCGAGCGGCGCTCGAAGTTGGATCGCTTGCCCATCAGCCGGTCGCCAGGGTCAGTGATAGGAAGGCAATCGCCTCGGCCTCCCGGCGAGAGTGCCATGCTTCCCAGCAGTGCGAGTGCAGCCAGGCCCGGGAGGACTCGAACCTCCAACCAGACCGTTATGAGCGAGCCTCGGACTCGAGAGAAGCCCGAAAACACTGACGAATCTAGCGACGATCAATGACGTTTGTTCGCGCTTAGTTCGGGCGATTCATTGGCGAAACGTTGGCAGCACCGACGACAAACATGGATTCCGCCCGAACGCAGCAATTGGCACAGTTCGTCGCGTAGAAAAAAATTTTAAGGTCAACCAAATCTCTCAACCGCCGACGCACTTAATGCGGTGCGAAACTATCTTGACCTCGGCGAGAGCGCCGTCGGCACCGCCGTGAATATCCGCCATCTCGCCGCAACGCCGGTCGGCCATCGCGTGACGGCCGAGGCCGTCGTCACCAAGGTCGACGGCCGCCGCATTGGATTCGACGTGACTGCGCGAGACGAAATCGAGGAAATCGGCAATGGCACCGGCTTGAGGCAAAGAAGCGGCCCTAGCTTCACCTGAAGATTAGCTCGCGCTGCTGGAAACATCTCAGAATCGCAAAACAGAAGCAGACACTGCCTCAGAAACAAACCCAGCGTTACTCGACGATAATGCCGCTTGGGACCGTTTTCGGATAAACCTGGCCAGCGCCAATTACTATTGTGCCCGTTGGAGAGCCAACCACACCCGTTGTGGCGTCATCGGTAGATCCAAATGAGGGACTCCGTGGCACGACAAAGCATCAAGCACGGCGTTGATCGTCGACGGAAGCGAACCGGCCACGCCGGACTCGCCTGCGCCCTTGACACCAATCGGGTTCGTCGTGCAGGGAACGATATGGTGGTGCACGGACATTTGCGGCATATGCCATGCGCGCGGCATGAAGTAATCCATGAACGATGCGGTCAGTAACTGGCCATCGTCGCCGTAGATGACCTGCTCACCGAGGACCTGCCCCATACCCTGCGCCACCCCGCCGTGGATTTGGCCCTCGACGATTGTCTTGTGCAGCAAATTCCCGACGTCATCGACTGCCGTATAGGCCACGACCGCGACGAGCCCCGTTTCCGGGTCGATCTCGACTTCGCAGATGTGGCATCCATTCGGAAAACTCATCTGTGGAGATACAAATTTTGCGACGCTATCGAGTCCGCCTGACAATTCCTCGGGCATAGCGGTCGCCCGCATGTGGGCTGCAAGATCGAGAATCGAAATCATACGGTCGGTTCCTACAACCCGAAATACACCCTCGTCGAAATCGATGTCGTCAACATCTGTCTCGAACAATTGCGCCGCGCCGCGGCGCCCTTTTTCGATTGCCTGGTCGCAGGCAATCGCGGTTGCGCTGCCGGCCATCATGATCGAACGCGATGCAACGCTCGGCGTACCCGCAGGGACTTCGTCGCTGTCGCCCTCAACGAGGCGAACGGACTGCCGATCGATGCCGAGCTTCTGTGCCACTAACGGCACGAATGTCGAAAGGTGTCCCTGCCCCATGGCTTGAACGCCGGTACGCAACGCGACCTTGCGGTCCGGCTCAAACCGCAGGTCGACGGTTTCGTCGAGAATGCCGCCGGCAACTTCAAGAAAGCAGCCGATACCGATGCCGCGCAACTTTCCGTTCCGCTCCGAAATCTTTCGGCGTGCCGGAAAGCCGCTCCAGTCGGCGAGCATCTGCGCCTTTTTCAGAACCTGTTCGAATTCGCCGCTGTCGTAGATCGGCCCGTTCGGCGTTGTGTAAGGCATCGCCGAAGGCGGAATGAAGTTACGGAGACGCAATTCCGCGGGATCAATATTCATCGCCCGTGCCGCCTTGTCGATCAGACGCTCGATCAAATAGATCGCCTCCGGCCTGCCCGCCCCGCGATAGGGCCCCAGCGGCACCGCATTGGTCAGCACCATCTTCACGCCGACATGGATCGCCGGAATCACGTAGGCGCTCGAAAGACAGTTTTTGGTATTGTTGGTCGCAATGATCGCGGCATACGTTGATGTATAGGCGCCGATGCCGACAAAGGTACGTGCCCGCAAACCGAGGAATTTTCCGGCGTCATCGAGCGCAAGCTCCCCTTCCAAGAGCCCGTCACGTCCATGAGTGTCGGCGAGAAAGCTCTCGAGCCGGCTGGCGCACCACTTCACCGGCCGCCCGACGCGGCGCGCTGCACACAGCAAGGCGGCATATTCGGAATAGATCTGCACCTTCATTCCGAAACCGCCGCCCACATCGTGCGTGAGGATGCGAACCTGGCTGAGAGGAACTTTGAAGACGTTTTCCGCAAGAACCTTTCTGACCACGGCCACGCCCTGCGTCGGCGCGATCAGCGTATAGCGCTGAGATTGTGCATCGAAACTCGCGATCGCTGCGCGCGGCTCCATCGTGCTCGGCGCGACGCGCGTATCGATCAGCCTCACCCGCTCAATGTGCGCAGCACGGGCAAAAGCGGCGTCGGCCGCCGCGGCGTCACCATATTCCCAATCGAGCGCGATGTTTCCCGGCGCTTCAGGCCAAATCACCGGCGCATCTTTCGCCATCGCGCGTTCGACATTCGGCGCTGCGGCAAGTTGCTCGTACTGGACGTCAATCCTGTCGGCTGCGTCTTGCGCTTGATAGACCGTCTCGGCGATCACAATCGCGATCGCCTCCCCGACGTAGCGCACGCGCTCCACGGCAAGCACCGGCATTGTGGCGTGAAACATCGGGCTGCCGTCGCGGCCGTTGAAGGAGGCGACCGGCGGAATCCCGCCGATGTTGTCTGCCGCGAGATCGCTGCCCGTGATTACGGCGACGACGCCGGGCATCTTTATCGCGGCTGCAACGTCCATTTTACGAACAATCGCGTGCGCAACCGTAGTGCGCACGAACGCTGCATGCACTTTGCCGGTCATGTCCAAATCGTCAGTGAACTTTCCCCGACCGGTGACCAAAGGTGCGTCCTCGCTGCGCAGCCCGTCGCGTTCGCTGCCAAAGCGGAAATCAGCGCTGTTGGCGTCTTGCGTTGCGCTTCGTTGCGCACTCATGGATGCCTCTGTTCTTTTCAGGCGGTGTCAGTCACACACCGGACGCCAGCATACGCAAAATGCGCAGTCCACCCATCGAAAACCACACCGTGCAACCATTCCGCGACGAGCAGTCCAATTGGCACCCCCCGGGGCACGTGCTAGCATTAGACTAATCTTGCAGCGCAACCGCCATAGCGTGCTGGCACAACAAAGATAAAGACATGGGGGGTTTCATGAGCATCACCACTTTCCTTCGGAATGTCTTTCGTGTGGCTGTCGCTTCGCTACTTGCCGGCGCACTCGGTACGGCATCGGCGTTGGCGCAGCAAACCGGACCGATCAAGATTGGCCTGCTGGTGCCACTGACCGGCCCGCTCGCGACACCGGGCGCCGACATGGTCGACGGCTTCAAGTTGTTCTGGGAGCAGGTCAACAATTCAGCAGGTGGGCGCAAGGTTGAATACGTGATCGCGGATACGACCTGCAATCCGGACCAAGCCATTACCCAAGCACGCCGCCTGGTCCATCAAGAGAAGGTGCAAATCATGATCGGCCCGCTCTGCGGGCACGAAGGCCCAGCGGTGGCGCAGGTCAGCAAGGAGACTGGCATTCCGCTGGTGATGGATACCGCCGGCGCCGACGATGTGACGAAGTGGAATCGCACGCCAACCGTGGTTCGCACTGCGGTGTCCGCCAGCCAGATCGGCCATCCCTTCGGCGACTATCTTTTCAAGGAGCTCGGTGCGCGCAACGTCACATTCATCGGCCAGGACTATACTTGGGGCCACGAAGTGACGCTTGGCATCGTGCAAACCTACAAGGAACTCGGTGGCAAGGTCGCGAAGATCATCTGGAACCCGATCGGCACCAAAGACTACGGCCCGACCGTCGCCGCGATCGCGCAGGACTCCGACGCAGTCGTCGCAGTCGTCGTTGGCGCCGACCGCATCCGGCTCTTCGAGGCCTGGTTCAGCTTCGGCATGGATAAGAAGTACAAGATCTACGGCGGTTACTGGATGCACCAGGATGCACTGCCGCAGATGGACGACCGCGCTGTCGGCATGATCGGCAACTCGCTCCATTATGCCGCCGGCCTCGACACACCGGATAACAAAACGTTCGTCGATGCGTTCGCCAAAAAATACAAGAGGCTGCCATCATGGTTTGCCGAGTCCGCATACACCGCGAGCCTTTGGACGCGTACCGCGATTGAGGCGATCAAAGGCAACGTCGAGGACAAGGACGCGTTCCTGAAGGCGATGCGCAGTGCGACGGTCAAGGCGCCACGCGGCACGCTCAAGATGGACGAATTCGATAACCCAATCCAAAACGTGTACGTGACGCGTATCCAGAAGATCAATCACCCCGTGATTGGACCGGTCCTAACCAACGTTCCGATCAAGACCTATGAGAACGTCTCGCAGTTTTGGACCTGGACGCCGGAGGAGTTCCTCAAGCGCGGACCTTACAAGCGGTAGTTCCACCGTATCGACCGCCGGCGGCGGCCTCTCGCGGAAGCCGCCGGCCGCCTGCGCGGCCGCCATAGCAACGTCCAGCGCGTTATGCACAGCAGCATTCTTCAGGCGATCAACGGCATTTCCTTCGCCGCACTCCTGTTCCTGCTCGCCAGCGGTTTTACGATCACCTTTGGCTTGATGCGCGTCGTGAATATGGCTCACGGCGCTTATTATCTCGTCGGCGGCTATATCGGACTGACGATTACCCGCTACACCGGAAGCTTCGCGCTTGGCGTACTCGGCGGCGGACTTGCTGTCATCCCGCTCGGCTACCTGATCGACCGCTTCCTCATCAGCCGAACCGGGGAAAACCACCTGGCGCAGGTGCTGCTCACGGTCGGCATTGCGTTCGTGCTGGGCGACGTGGCGCTGCACATCTGGGGCGGCGACAATCTCAAGGTGCCGACGCCGATCGATCTACGTGGGGCAATCGAACTGCCGGGCGGCATCATCTATCCGACCTACCGTTTCGTGCTCATTCTATTCGGCATCGTGGTTGGGTTGTCGCTTTGGTTGCTCTACCGCAAGACGCAGATTGGTGCGGTGGTGCGCGCCGGCGTCGATGATCGTGAAATCGTGAGCGCGATCGGCATCAACATCGACTGGCTCTTCGTTCTCGTCTCCGCTCTCGCTTCTTTCCTCGCCGGCATTGCCGGTGTCGTTGGCGGAGCGTTCCTTACGCTCTACCCGGGCGCGGAATGGGAGATTTTGGTCTATGCCCTGGTGGTCGTGATATTTGGCGGGCTCGGAAGTCTGGAAGGCGCGATGATCGGCGCGCTGATCGTCGGCCTGCTCGATGCCTACGGCCGCTGGCTGCTGCCGGAATTCTCCTACTTCGTACTGTTCGGACCAATGGCGATCCTGCTGCTGTTGCGACCGCGCGGCATCTTCGGCAGGGAAGGCTGAGCGTGAGTCCGTACCGGGTCATACTTGCCTTGACCGCGCTCGCCGCTGCGCTGATCACGCCGCTCATCGCCGGCCCGTACTGGATGAGCCTGATTACCCAAATCTACATTTACGGCTTGCTGGCGCTGTCGGTCGACCTTCTGCTTGGCCACGCCGGCCTCTACTCGCTTTGCCAAGCGTCGTTTTTCGCCGTGGCCGCCTACACGACGGCCATCCTCCAGGTTCGTTACGGGCAGCCGACGATCGTTGCGGCGCCAGCAGGACTGGTCGCCGGAACACTGCTTGCGGTCCTCTACGGTTGCGCGGTCCGCACGCGCGGCGTCTATTTCATCCTGATCACAATCGCGCTGGGGTACATCATCTGGGGCGCATTCTACCGCTGGGCATCGTTTACCGGCGGCGACAATGGCATCACCAATGTGCCGCCGCCGTCGGTTTCGGTCGTGAGCATCACCTCCCAGACCGCATACTATTACTTCGTCCTCGCCGTCGTGATCCTTTGCGCGTTCGGTTATCGCATTCTTACGCAATCCCCCTTCGGCCTGTCACTGCGCGGCATCAAAGGGAGCGAGAGCCGGATGCAGAGTCTCGGCTACCGCACCACCATGCATCTCTACGTGGCCTTCGTCATTTCGGGCGCAATCGCGAGTCTCGCGGGCGTGCTCTACGTCTACTACAACCGCTTCATCAACCCGGTTGCAGCCTCATTCCAAATTTCGGTCGAGGCTTCTCTCATGGCTATCGTCGGCGGTTCCGGCACGATCGTTGGCCCGTTCATCGGGGCGGGAATCTTCCTTGGGCTGCGCAACTGGGTCAGCAGCTTTTTCGAAATGCACACGGCTGTGATGGGCATCGTGTTCATAGCGACCGTGCTCTGGGCACCTAGCGGCATCGTGGGCTTCATCGAGCGCTGGCGCACCCGCGACGAAAAGGTGAAACGCCAGCCATGATCGCCGCCGTCTCGATCGACAGCCTTGCCAAGGTGTTCGGCGGTTTACGTGCCGTCGATGGGGTTTCGTTGCAGGTCGCGCCCGGCGAGCGGCGCGCGCTTATTGGGCCGAACGGCGCCGGCAAGACCACCCTGTTTCATTGTGTCACCGGCACGCTTCAACCCTCCTCCGGGTCGGTGAAGCTGTTCGACACCGACGTCACCTATCTGCCGGAACACCAGCGCACCAAACTCGGCATAGGTCGCACATTTCAAATCACCAACGTCTTTACTGATCTGTCACCGGTCGAGAGCCTCGCGCTCGCCATCGTCGGCTCCGACCGAAGGAAGTGGATTTGTGGCAGGCCACTTGGTGCATTCCCTGATATTCGCGCGCAGGCTCTCGCAAGACTTGATGCGGTCGGGTTGAAGGATGACCCCGACAAACCGGTAAAGCTTCTCTCCTACGGTGAGCGCCGCCAGCTCGAGCTGGCGCTTGCGCTCAGCACCAATCCAAAGGTGTTATTCCTTGACGAGCCCTGCGCCGGGCTCTCACCCAGCGAGCGGCAGCGCATCTTCAACATGATCCGGGCGCTCCCGCGCGAGATCACGGTTGTGATGATCGAACACGACATGGACGTGGCGCTGGGTTTGGCCGACCGCGTCACGGTGATGAACCGCGGACGGGTCATGGCGGAGGGAACACCTGCCGAGGTTCAATCCAATTTTGAAGTCCGCAACGTGTATTTCGGCCAGGCCTAGCAACCATGTCCACCCCCCTGCTCACGGTCTCCGAGATACACACGTACTACGGTGACAGTTACGTCCTGCAGGGCGTCAGCTTCACGCTACGCAAAGGGCAGATTGCCGCCATCCTCGGCCGTAATGGCATGGGCAAGACGACGCTCATCCGCTCGGTGGCCGGGCTTACGCCCCCGCGGAACGGCGACATCATCTATCGGGACAAGTCGCTGCGTGGCCAGCCGCCCTACGCCATCGCCCAAGCTGGCATTGCCATCGTGCCACAGGGCCGCCGAATCTTCCGCTCGCTCAGCGTGCGCGAGAACCTGCTGATGCCAACGAGTGTGCTGGCGCGATCTGCGCGCGCATCGAATGGCGGGGAAATGGGACAGCGCTGGGACTTCAACGAGGTGTTGAAGGAGTTTCCGCAGCTCGCCGAGCGAATCAATCATCCCGGCGGGTTGCTGAGCGGCGGCGAGCAGCAAATGCTGGCTATCGGCCGGGCGCTCATGGCCAATCCCGAGCTCATTCTGATGGACGAGCCATCGGAGGGGCTCTCTCCGCGCCTTGTGCAGCAGGCGCAGGAAATCATGCAGCGGCTGCGGAGCCGCGGCCACGCCATCCTGCTGGTCGAGCAGAACCTCCAACTGGCGCTCTCGGTCGCCGACGAAATCTACGTCCTGTCGTCGGGGCGATTTGTGTTTCAAGGCACCCCGGCCGAGCTCGCGAAGGCGACACAAATTCTCGATCAGCACCTTGGCGTATCGGACACAAAAATCGCCTGAATTTAAGGAGGATCACTTTCATGGCAACGCACAGGCTCGGACCCTCTCCTGCCACCGTCCATTGGGGCTATCTCGATGCGAAAATTCCACCGCGCCTCACCATCGATTCCGGCGACACGGTGACGGCCGACACCGTTTCGGGCGGATTGGCCGATGTCGGCGACACCTCTATCATGCTGCCGCACCATCGCGAGATCTGTGAAAAGCTTAAACCCTCGCCTGGTCCGCACATATTGACCGGACCGATCGCCGTACGCGGCGCTGAGCCGGGCGATACGCTCGAGGTCCGAATAAAGGCGATACATCTCACGGTGGACTGGGGGTGGAACCTGATCCGTCCGCTGCGCGGGACGTTGCCCGAGGATTACCCGGAATTCCGCTGCCGCGTTATCCCGATCGACCGCGCGGCAATGACTTGCAAGCTACCGTGGGGCGCAACCATTCCGCTGCGCCCGTTCTTCGGAATTCTCGCGGTGGCGCCGCCGCCAAACTATGGGCTCTGCAGTTCGGTCGAGCCGCGCGAATTCGGCGGCAACCTGGACAACAAGGAGTTTCTGGTTGGCACCTCCCTCTATCTGCCGGTGTTCGTGCCGGGCGCAAATTTCTCCTGCGGCGATGGCCATGCGGTGCAAGGCGACGGCGAGGTCTGTCTGACCGCGCTTGAAACCTGTCTTGCCGGAACGTTCGAACTCATACTCCACAAGAAGAAACTGGAGATGCCACGCGCCGTCACACCCACGCATTACATCACAATGGGTCTCGACCCGGATCTCGACGACGCCGCCAAGCAGGCGTTGCGCGATATGATCCGCTGGCTGGTCGAGATGAAGGGCTGGAACTCGGAGGAGGCCTACGTGTTCTGCAGCCTCGCCTGCGATCTGCGGGTGACGCAATTGGTCGACGGAAACAAGGGCATCCACGCCATGGTGGCGCGGAACCTAGTGTAACAGAAATGCAATTCATAACGGCATCAAGCTACAGCGCGGCCATGGCAAGCATGACGCTGATGGCTCGGTTATCCGTTGGTGCTTTACTGATTTCGCTATTGCCGAGAGCTTCGCCAGCGAGTTTAGCTAGTCTATTCTGTACGCAGATTGGAGGGGGATCCTTATGAAACTT
>JBEVFG010000230.1:0-2861 GCA_040512415.1 Pseudolabrys sp.
GCAGTTCGAACGTACCGTCGGCGGTCGCGTCGTCCATGGCGGCAAGATCGGGCGTATCGAACACGTCACGCAGCGTTCGCGTAAAGGCCGAGCTGTCGGCAATCGTCAGCGCCGCCTCGATGTTGATGTCCCGCCGATAGGCGAAATGAATCGGAATGGGCTCGTTCGACTCGCCGATTTCAACCGGCACGCCATGGTTGTTGACCAGCAGCTCGATTTGTTCGGTGAGATAGGTGCGGAAAATATCCGGGCGCGTCACGCTGGTCTCATGCACGCCCGGCCCCGCGACAAAGCCGTATGCGAGACGCGAATCGAGCCGCGCATGGGTCGAGGTCGTCATCCGTACAAACGGATAACAGGCCCGCACGCGCGTCGTGAATGCCCTGCCATCGACATAGGCTTCAAAGCGATCGCGAAGGAACCGGGTATTGCGCTCGTAGATCTCTTCGAGACGGGAAACCGCGGCACCGGCATCGCCGAATGCTTCGGTCGCGAACGGCGGTGGGGTGTCGACGAGCATTGCGGAACACATGTCGCTTCGCGCCAGAGTGGTTGTCGAGCGGAGA
Source organism: Pseudolabrys sp. (assembly GCA_040512415.1). Lineage (GTDB taxonomy): Bacteria > Pseudomonadota > Alphaproteobacteria > Rhizobiales > Xanthobacteraceae > Pseudolabrys. Next base: position 567 of record JBEVFG010000230.1, read on the forward strand.
CTTACGCCGGTCCGGCCAATATAATCACAATCGGGTCTCGTTCCAGATACGTCCGCGGTCGTACCGGGAGACGGTCGTCGTCCCGGGCTGGCGCACGGGAAGCAGCGCCCTGATCCGCTACTGGACCTTCGCCAGCACCGCGAGGCGGCGGATGCCCTTGTTCTTGTAGGCGTCGAGGAACGCGTAATAGTCCTTGAACGAGACGCAGCCGTTGGACTGACCGCTCGGCCCGAGCATGTAGCTGTGCGCGAGCAATCCGTCGCGGTTGTGGATTTTTTCCTCGCCGCCGAGCGGCGTCAGCCGCAGCGCCGGCACGCCGTGAAACAACGCCTCGCGCGGCTTCAGCTCGTAGATGTGCGGCGGCGTCACCCCCTGCATCCGCACATGCGAATAGCGCACGTCGTCCATCTTGGAGCCGAGCCCCGAATGCGCCTCTAGCTTCGTGCCGTCAGGCAGATACACCGTCTTGGCGGCGATGTCGTACACTGCGGTCTGGCGGTCATAGGGCGGCGCGCCGCCCATCATCGGGTTCTGGCTTCGGGTATCGATGATGCTGCCGGTGACACTGGCGTCGGCGGATGCGTAAGCCAGCAATCCTCCGGCCGCCGGCTGCTTGCCCCACAGCTTTTCGACCATGTTCTGCTTCTCGCTGGAAGCAATCGACATCACGGCGGCCTTGGCGCGCTGCGCCATGTCACGGATGGAAGATCCGGACGCGCTCGCCGCAGGCTTGGCTTCGGCCTCCTTGGGGGCCGCGGCCGGGACGTTCAAGGCAAGCTTGGTGGCGGGTGCGGAAACCTTTAGCTTCGGCGTTTCAGCAGTCTTCGACGTCTGAGCGGCCTTCGGCACGTCGGACGGTGGCGAGGCTTCCGCCAGCTTTGTCGTTTCGACAGGTCGGGATGCAACGGATCTTGGCAGCTCGCCTTGCGGCGCCGACGCGGCAAACCGTTCGCTGAACATCAGCGAGCTCGCGACGTTCTCCGGCGCGGGTATCACGAGGGACTGTTGCGGCAGCGATGCGAATATTTCGTTGAAGGCCGGCCGCACCGGTTGGGCGGCGACCACGGTCGGGTTCCTGACGACAGGCGCCTCGAAGGCGGCGCTGTTCACGGACGGATAGACGTTGGCACCGAGCACATTGGTGTAGACGGTCCATGCGCAGCCCAGCACAAGGCCAGTGACCACGACACCGCCGAGGAAATGTTGGGGAGTGCCCTTACGGGAAGGTTTCCTGCGGTTGTGCACCGCAGGGCCTGACGCACGCATACGCTTACTCATTTACACAACGCCCAGAACGACAATTCCAACAACTCCCCCGTTCGATGCTGCGTCCGGATAGGTCCCCAACAGCATCTCGCAGAAGGACAGAGCGCCATTAAGGCGGCTTTTAGTTAAATCCGACTTAAACTCGGGCGGATGTAAGGCGCGGCACAAATGCATGGAACTATTGAGGAAATTGCGTCGGTATTAATCGCCAAGTTCCACCTCGACAGGGGCCATCCGGTATGTTTGCCCACCGGATGTCCCATATCGGGCCAAGTTGCGGCATCAGCGCGTTTTCCAGCGTAGCATGCCCTCGGAATCGATCCATGCGTCGATACGCTAGTCCTTGAACGGGTCGAACTCGTTCTCGCCGGCCATGGCGACAGCGAACGGGCGCAGCGTGTGCTGCACCTTGATCGAGCGGGCGTGCTCGGCCAGCACCTCCGGTAACCTGCGGTAGGCCATCGGACTTTCATCGAGGTCGGCGCCCACCAGCGTCACGCCACGCGATTGCAGCCAGGCGTCCATCTCGGACCGCGTGAACCGCCGCTTGGCCTCCTTGCGGCCAAACAAACGGCCCGCGCCGTGCACCGTCGAGTAGAGCGAAGCCTTCGCCTCCTCGCTGTCGACGCCTTCGACAATCACCGCGTCGTCGCCCATCGAGCCGCCGATGAAGCCACGCTGGCCGGGGAATGCCGGTGTTGCGCCCTTGCGCACCACCCACAAATCCCTGCCGCCATGGTTCTCCCGCCACGCATAATTGTGATGGTTGTGAACCATGTCGGTGGCCTCGCCGCCGATGATCCGGCGCACGCGCTCGATCACCCATTCACGGCCGGCATAGGAGTAGCGACCGGCGAGTTGCATCGCCGCGATGTAGCGCCGCCCGATCTCGCCGTCCTCGTCGATGACAGCGGGCGGCACGTTCATGCCGTCCTTGCCGCCTGCGGCCTTTAGGTAGCGGGTCGCGCTGGTGTGGCCGAGGCCACGGCTGCCGAAGTGCACGCCGATCCAGACAAAGCCCGCCTCATC
>JBEVFG010000231.1:0-7900 GCA_040512415.1 Pseudolabrys sp.
GTTCGATCTTTCCCGCCTCAAAGCGATCCTTCCGTCCATTCCGGAATGGTTGAATCCCACGACCGGATCGCGCCCGGCCGAGAGTGCGCCGCCGCGCCAGTAATAGAACGCTTTTCGGATTGCCTTTCATGACTGAAATCATTTGTAATGATGTGAACGTTGACAAAGTGGGTGTTTGCGAGGGGATCGGGACGTGAGCAACTCTGTGCGGTCAACTCAACCGACTTCGGCAAGGTCTCGTACCTATCGTCTGTTTATGACGCGGGAGGGTCGCTATTTGCTGCTGACCGCATTGATGGGCGGGATCGTCGGCTATCTCCTCGGCCTGAATTCAGCCTTTGTCGAAATGACAGCGGGCAAACTGGCGCTGCAGCAGAGCCGGGCTGAGAACCAGAAGATGAAAAGCGAGATGGCCGGCGAGAGTGTTAAAGCTGGCGCGATGGAAAGCGGTATTGCGAAGCTCCAGGCAACATTGGACGAACTGGTTCCGTCGGAAAATACCTACAACATCAAAGCAAATCAGTCTTTGATCGTGGGCGGGGGCCGCCTGACCGTCGGGTTGGTCGGCCCCCCGGCAAACGACAGCGTGACTCTCAATGTCAATGGGAAGCGCCAGCCACTCGGCACGGGAGACGTCTTGAACGTTGCCGTCGACGGCCAGACCAACTGTCAGGTACGCCTGCAGTCGTTTGATATGTTCAAGGCCGTTGTAACGGCAACCTGCGGCCGCCGCTGAGCGACCTGAAAATCCGGAATTCGGGCGGAAAAGAGCCTTCCGGTATCGGGAAAGCGGTCGTCTGTGCTCGCTAAGCAGCCGATCCTCGGAGCATAAACGGCAAAAATCCGTTAGCATTGTTTGCAACCGATTCGCCAGACGCTCGTAAGGAGCAGGGAAACCATGAGGCAGATCATCACGGTTGCAACGATGAAAGGCGGTAGCGGTAAGAGCACGGTGGCAAGTTGCCTTGCGATTCATTGGCAGCTTACGGGTCGCAATCCCGCGGTCATTGATGCCGATCCGCAGCGCTCGATTGCACGTTTGGCAGCGCGCGAACGCGCCCTTGGCGGCGTTGAAGTCGTGGAAGATTCTTCAGTGGACGCGTGGAAATCAGCCCGGAGGCTTGCCGCCAACGGCCGTCAGGTCGTGATCGATACTGCAGGATTCCGCTCGGAAGCGACGTTGGCTTGCATTGCCGCGGCGGATTTTCTTCTCGTGCCGGTCAAGGCATCTCCGCTGGACATCGATCGCATGCTGGACACGCTCAATTCGTTGATCGAGGCTTCGGGTGGCCGACGGCCGGTGTATCGGTGTGTTCTGACGCAAACGACGAGAGACTCGGTTATCGCGAAGCATGTACGTTCTGAATTGACCGAGGCGGGCTTTCCGGTGCTCAAAACTGAAATGAATAACCGGGTCATCTATGCCGAGGCCGCGCTGTGGGGTGCCACGCCGACCCTGATCGAGCCGGCGGGAGCCGCCGCGCGTGAAATCGCGGCAATCGCGGCCGAGATTGACGCTCTGATTGGCCTGCAAGCAGCGGCGTGAGCGATGAATAAAAAGAAGCTCCCGAAGGCAATTCGACCGACTGCAAAGAAACCGGCCACCGAGACAGCCCGCGCATTAGGCACCGTTACGCCCGATGCAGGGAAGGTCTCGCCATCGCGCTCAAAAGCAGGGGCCACCGCCACCGCCACCGCCACCGACAGCGATCGGCGGTCTCGCGCGACAAAAGTGGTCGAACGCTTTTCATTCTGGTCCGGTGTCGCAGGTTTGCTTCCAATTCCGTTCGTTGACCTTGCCGCCGTTGCGGCGCTGCAAATCCAGATGCTTCGGCTGATCTCACGGGTTTACGACGTGCCTTTCTCGGAAAATCGAGGAAAGGCTTTGATCGCCGGCATTGCCGGCACCGTCATTCCCGTAAGTACGGGTGTCGGAATGGCAAGTGTGGTGAAGGGCATCCCAATCGCTGGAACGGCCATCGGAGTGCTTGCAACGCCTGCGCTGGCTGTGGCCGCGACTTACGCGATAGGCATGGTGTTCATCCAGCACTTCGCCTCGGGCGGGACGCTGCTTGACTTTGAGCCGCCGAACTATCGCGAGTTCATCTCCCGGGAAATGCAGTCGCATCTCGGGCGGTCATCAAAAACGACGCCCGCGCGCTCAGAGCCGACCTGAATCAAATTTTTCGGAGTTTGGTTGCAAGGCCGCGTTATAGCGACCTCTTGCCGCCCGTTTTCGTGGCCTTTTCGGCATCCCACCACCACACGGCCGGAAATGCGGACATACCGTATTTTGGCATCGTTTCCGGACGGCTGAACCTGTTCCACCGTGCGGTTCGCAGTTTTGAGTAGCTCCATTGCGGCACAACATAGTGGTTCCACAACAGGACTCGATCGAGCGCCCTGGCGGCAGCCACGAGCTCTTCACGAGTTTTCGCGTAGATGAGCTTCTCGATGATTGCGTCGACAGCCGGATTTTTGATCCCCATGACATTGTCCGAACCGACCTGATCGGCCGCGGTCGAGCCCCAGTACCCGCGTTGCTCGTTGCCCGGCATAAGGGATTGTCCCCAGCCGAACGTAATGATGTCGAAGTCCCAAGACCGGAGCCTGTTCTCGTACTGCGCTTGATCGACGGTGCGCACCGATACAGTAATGCCAACTTTTTCGAGCGAAGGCTTGTAAAACAAATAGACGCGCTCAAATAGCGGCGCGTTCGTCAAAAGCTCGACCTCAAACGGTGCACCGGTCTTGGTATTGACGATTTGCTGATTGCGTATCTCGTAACCCGCTTCTTTGAAAAGACGCAGTGCCTCACGGAGGTTGTTGCGAACCGCCGTTGGGTTGCCGTTGACCGGATTGCTGAATGGGGTGGTGAATACTTCCGCTGGTACCTTGTCGCGCACGCTCTGCAATAATTCGAGCTCGCGTCCGCCCGGCACGCCCGTTCCAGAAAGCTCGGATATCCCTTCAAAGTAGCTTGAGGTGCGTGTGTATTGCCCGAAAAAGATCTTCTTGTTCATTTCCTCGAAGTCGAACGCGTAATTGAAAGCCAGCCGCACGCGCGGATCTTTGAACTTGTCACGGCGCAAATTGAAAGCGAAGGCCTGCATCAGGCCGATGCTGTTGATAGGAAATTCCTCAAGGAGAACGCGCTTTTCTGTGACTGCCGAAAAGTCGTAAGCGGTAGCCCAGTTTTTCGCGCTGTTTTCCGTGCGCCAGTCGACCAGATCACCCTTGAATGCTTCGATCGCAATCGTCGCATCGCGAAAATACTCATATCGCAAATTGTCGAAGTTATCGCGGCCGACATTGACGTTGAGGTTTTTCCCCCAATAGTCCTGCACGCGTTCGTAGGTGATGTTTCGGCCAGTGGAAAATTCCTTAATGCGGTATGGGCCGCTACCGAGCGGCGGTTCAAGTGTCGTTTCACCGATCGAGCGTTTTTTGCCCTCACTGTCGGTTCCGTCCCACCAGTGCTTTGGCAGGACCGTGAGTTGACCGACGACTTGCGGCAATTCACGGTTTCCAGCGCCGTCGAAATGGAAAGTGGCTTCGTGTTCGCCGGTCTTTTCAGCTTTGGCGACCTGTCGGTAGCTCGCAGCGGCCTGCGGGCTGAGCCTCTTGAAGGCGTCAAATGAAAAGACGACGTCGTCGGGCGTGATCGGCTTTCCGTCATGCCATTTTGCGTTGGAGCGCAATCGAAATGTCACCGAAGAAAAATCGTCTGGATAGGTGACAGCTTCGGCGAGGAGGCCATAGGTGCTGGCAACTTCGTCAAGCGCCTGCACCATGAGGGTGTCGTAGAGAAATTCAATGCCGCTCACCAAAGTGCCCTTCGCGCCTCCAAGGACGAGATTGAAGTTGTCGAAGCTTCCGAGCGCGATTTGCGAAGCGGTGCCACCTTTCGGGGCGTTCGCGTTCACATAATCAAAATGCTTGAATCCCGTGGAGTACTTCAGGTTGGAAAGTTTCGCGAGACCGTGCCGCCAGGTCGCCGGCTCGCGTGCCTGCGCCGCTGAAATTTGCAGTGAATTTTTGAGCGCCAGCGGCCCTCCCGCGAGCACGAGGAGAGCGGTTTTCATCAAGGATCGGCGGTCCATTGGCACTCCAGATACTCAGCTCGCGCAAGACGGCCATTATGCGCTAACCGCACGGATTTTGAAGGCCGCCCGGCTCAGCGTCGCCGATAGGCCAGCACCGCAGATGCCCCTTTTTCGAGGAAAGCACCGCGCGGCCGCCGACCAATGATTGGACTACAGCCTGAAAAACAACAAGGCGCCGAATAAAAATCCGGCGCCTCGTCGGAGGTTCAGGTCATCGATGGCCCCTCGAGGGACCTATCTCACAATCAGCCTGGGCAGACCGAGAGACCAGTGCAAGCGCCAAGGGTGTAGTTCACCTGTTCGCTGCCCGCGGCCGCTTCCAGCGCCTCGTCGGAGACTTCAAAAGCCAGAATGTCTTCTTCATTTGTCATGGCGTAAATCCTTTCTATTGCCAGCGGCGCCCCAGTGAGAAGGTTGCTACTAAATTCGAGAAAGCCCCCCAGCGCCATAGGCCTATGATCCGATGCAGAATATACAAAGTCAATTGGGGAAAAGCCTATCCTTGCAGTTACTTATGACCGTTCCACGACGAAATTTCCCGAGCAATGATCCCGTCTGGTTGCAGGTCAAGGGACTTGACTTCCTAAAGTTGCTATCGGGCCACCTTGTCCGCCGCCAATTCGTGCAAAATCCCGCACAAATTCAAAAGCCTCGGACTGCGTTTCGCGATGCAACAATAGACCGGCTTACCGACTGTTCGGCGCCTGCTCGGCTATAATCCTTGGGTATCGTGTGAGGCCGCATGGATTCCTTCTATGACCGCTTGATCAATCGTGCGGCGACGATCGATGAGCTTCTTTCAGACGACTTCGAAGCCTTGTCCGGGAAATCTGATCGAGCTGGCTTCGGTCAGCGCCGTCTGGGCGCCTGGTGCCAGTCTGCCGCAAGCGGCGATAAGTCGCTCTTTGAGCGAAGGATCGAACGTGATGGGCTGGATTCTGCCGACGTTCTTGCGCGGCTGACGGCGGCCCGGCGAAAGCCAACCGCGCCGACGCCGCTATGGGCAGCGGATGCCGGCTGGGTTCTGCCCGCGCTCGAAAGGACAACCGGCAAGTCCGCAGCCGAGCCGCTCGCGGGTCAAGCCGAGCCGGCGGCATTCGAGCATCTTTTGATCGGCGTGGTTGGAAGCGCTGAAGCGCTGCTGTACTCAGGACTCGGCGACAAAGCGACCGCAAACCTGAAGGCATCTGCGTACGATTGCCTGCGCCGTGCGCTTCTCACCGAACTTTCCGATTTGGTCGCCCCGGCGCTTTACGAACGCTTTTCAGCAATGCGGAACGCGGCCGAAACTGGGGGACTTCGGCAGGGCGCTCGGACGGCGCTGTACGAAAAATTCGTGACCGAGATGGAGTCAAGCGGCTTCCGGCAGCTTTTCGAAGAGAAGCCGGTGCTGCTGCGGCTGATCAGCACGATCGTCCGGCACTGGGTCGAGGCCTCTCGGGAATTCATCCAGCGGCTTGATGCCGACCTGCCGTTTATTCGCAGCGCCCTACTGGCCGGCGGGCAGGGTGGAATCGTTCAGATTGAAGGTGGCTTCTCCGACCCGCACAACGGAGGCCGCTCGGTAAAGATCGTCATTTTCGCAGACGGCTCGAAAGTCGTTTACAAGCCGAAAGATCTGCGGGTCGATGTTGCCTGGCAGGAACTGGTCGACCGTTTGAACCGCGCTGCGCCTCCGATCGAACTGAGAACGGCGCGTGCGCTTGCGCGCGACGGCTACGGGTGGACCGCATGCATCGAGCATGCCGGGTGTGTCGCGCCCGACGAGTTCAAGACCTTCTTCAAGCGTGTAGGGGCCTGGCTCGCGCTCTTTCACTGCTTCGCGGCCAACGACATGCATCAGGAAAACATCGTTGCCGACGGAAGCCATCCCGTACCAATCGACCTGGAAACCATCCTCCAGTCGTCCAGCGGCGAGCAGAAACCCTCCGTGCCGGAAGACGCTGCATTTGATGCCGCCACGGAAAAGCTCGCCAACTCGGTGATGGCCACCGGGTTGCTTCCAGCCTATGGCCGGGCCCCGGATGGCAAGGTTTTTGCGATGGGCGGCGTGACGGCGGACTGGAACACAAAAATCAAAATCAGGTGGGAGAACATCAATTCTGACGACATGCGCCCGACGCGCTGGAAAGACGTTGTCACAGACAATCCTAACCTGCCGCATGTGAACGGGCTTTACGCGAAATTTTCAGATCACATTGAGGAATTGATTGCAGGCTTTGACGCTTATGCGCGATTTCTTTTGGAAAAGGGAAACAGCGCTGCGCTGTTCGACGGCTTTTCCGGCCTTACTGTTCGAAAGGTTGTCCGGGCTACGCGGTTCTACGCCATGTTGCTCCAGCGTTTGAAGAATCACAAAACAATGGATGACGGTGTGGCGTGGTCGGCGCAGGCGGACTTCGTGGCGCGCCTCGCCGATTGGGATGCAGCCGACGATCCGCTTTGGCCGGTCCAGCGCGCGGAAAGATCCGCGCTTCTGACGCTGAACATTCCACACTTTGTCTCGGCGACAGACGGCGATGAGCTTAAGGATGAGGCGGGCTTTCGGATGCGGATGCCGTCAACTGACGGCCTTACGCGCGCAAGTGCGCGTTTCGCCCACCTTGATCGTGACGAGATCAATTGGCAGGTCAAGGTCGTCAAGATCAACACAAACTCGCTTGTGGCTGCTGGCCGTCCACCGACATCGACTGCGCGGCGGCAGCTGCCGGAATTGCGCGAGCCAGCGCCTTCGGATTTGACTTTCCGGGCTGAGGCTCAACGGGTCGCCGATGAATTGGCGACTTATGCTGTCCGACGCGGTCCGGCCGCCGCATGGATCGGACTCGACTGGCTTGGCGATGCCGAGGTGTTCCAGCTCGTAACGTTGGGGTCCGATTTGTACAACGGCACGGCGGGTCTTTCCCTTTTTCTGTCCGCACATGCAGCCGTCACGGAGCAATCGACGTCACGTGAGCTGGCGCTCGGCGGCGTTGCGCGGCTTCGAAAGCAGATCAAGTCCCGGAATGCAGCCAGAATCGCCCGGTCTCTCGGCCTTGGCGGCGGGACGGGTCTCGGCTCGATCGTTTACGCCTTGATGGTGATGTCGAAAAATTTGCGCGATCCCGGATTGCGTGACGATGCCTATCGTGCGGCCGAGCTTGTGACCGATGAACTGACAGCGGCAGATAAACGTCTGGATGTGATTGGAGGAAGTGCGGGCGCCATCCTTTGCCTGCTTCGTCTTTACCGTGACGGGCAATCCGGGGCGGTGCTTCGCCGCGCCGTCAAGTGCGGCGAACATTTGCTCGCACAACGCCGGTTAGGGGAGCCAGGGCGCCGCAGTTGGGTGGGGCAGGGCCTGGGTTCACGCCCGCTCAACGGAATGTCACATGGTGCGGCCGGATTTGCATATGCGCTCGCCTCTTTGTCGGCCGCGACCGGGCGGGAAGATTTCGCTGCGGCTGCACAGGAGTGCGTTGACTTTGAGAATTCCAGCTTCAGCCCGCAGCGTGGCAATTGGCCTGATTTGCGTGTCGAAGGTGGGGAAGCCTGGCCCTGTCAGTGGTGTCACGGGGCACCCGGCATAGGCCTTGGAAGGATTGGCATGGCTCGCCTGCCAAAAATACGCGGCGCGGTCTTGGAAGCCGATGTTCAAGGTGCAGTCGAAGGCACGCGAGCGGCATGGCCTTCATCCCTCGATACGTTGTGTTGCGGGACACTGGGCAGCGTCGAATTCTTGTGCGAGGCGGGTGATCTGCTTGGACGCCACGATCTGCAAGAGCTTGCCAAACGTGAATTGGCCAGCGTGCTGC
>JBEVFG010000232.1:0-2560 GCA_040512415.1 Pseudolabrys sp.
AGCCCGGTGCTGATCGGTGTGATCTGCCTGATATTTTTTGTCTGCTCGATCACGCTGATTACTTTGGTTCAGTCGCGAGGGCCCGCCCCGACACGCGACCCGCCGACATTCGCCTCGGTGCTCGCGGGCTTCCATTACATCCGCACCCGGCGGCGGCTGCTCGGCGTGATCACGCTCGATCTTTTTGTGGTCATCCTCGGCGGAGCCACCGCCCTGCTGCCGATCTACGCCAAGGATATCCTGGCGGTCGGGCCGATCGGGCTCGGACTGCTGCGCTCGGCGCCGGCCGTTGGCGCGTTGATCACATCGATCGTCCTGGCGCGCTATCCGGTCGAACGACATATCGGCCGCAAGATGTTCGCTGTGGTCGGCCTTTACGGCGTGACGACGGTCATTTTCGGCTTGTCGACGTCGTTTCCGGTTTCACTGGCCGCACTGGCGGTGCTCGGTGCGTCCGACGCCGTCAGCATCGTCATCCGTTTCTCGCTGGTCCAGATTGAAACCCCGGATGAGAAGCGCGGCCGGGTGAGCGCTATCAATTACCTCTTCGTCGGATCGTCGAATACGCTTGGTGAATTCGAGTCCGGTCTTGTTGCTGCGTGGCTGGGTGCCGTGCCGTCGGTCGTCATCGGTGGACTGGGTTCGCTGCTGGTCGCGGGCATATGGATGATGCTATTCCCGGGCCTGCGCCGGATCGATCGCTATGAACCGGCGGACCGTGAGCATGTGAGGCCGTGATGCACATTCTGATGACAGGTGCCGCCGGCATGATTGGCCGCAAGTTGACCGCAAGGCTGGTCAAGGACGGCAAATTGAACGGCAAACCGATCGACCGGCTGACGCTGATCGACGTCGTTCCGCCGGAAAGGCCGCAGGGTTTTTCAGGCACCGTCGAAGCCACCACCAGCGACCTCTCAGCGCCGGGCGCCGCTGCCAAGGCGGTCGATGGCAAGCCTGACGTGATTTTTCACCTCGCCGGCGTCGTATCAGGCGAAGCGGAGACCGATTTTGAGAAGGGCTATCGGGTTAATTTCGATGGCACGCGCGCACTGCTCGAGGCAATACGCGCGGCGGCCTACACGCCGAAAGTGGTATTCACCTCGTCGATCGCCGTTTTCGGCGCGCCATTTCCAAATTCTATTCCCGACGAATTTCATCTCACTCCGCTTACATCGTACGGAACGCAGAAGGCGATCTGCGAGCTTCTGCTTGCCGACTACACGCGGCGCGGTTTCCTCGACGGTATCGGCATCAGGTTGCCGACGATTTGCGTGCGGCCCGGCAAGCCGAACAAGGCCGCATCGGGCTTCTTTTCCGGGATCATCCGGGAGCCGCTGGCCGGGCAGGAAGCCCTTCTGCCCGTCTCTGAAAGCGTCCGCCACACGCATGCGAGCCCGCGTGCCGCGGTCGGATTCCTGATCCACGCCGCGGGCCTCAGGCGCGAGCGGGTCGGTCCGCGCGTCAATCTTGCGATGCCGGGCGTATCCTGCACGGTCGGCGAACAGATCGATGCGCTTCGCCGTGTTGCCGGCGACAAGGTGGCCGCGCGGATCCGCCGGGCGCCCGATGAGCTGATCCAGCGAATCGTCTCCGGGTGGGCTGAGCGAACGGATGCCAAGCGCGCACGCGACCTCGGGTTCAAGGCCGAAGCTGCGTTCGACGATATTGTCCGCGCCCATATCGAGGACGAACTGGGCGGAAAAATCGCCAACTGATGCGTTAACGAACGCGCGCTTGCACAGGACGCTGCAAACCTTACATTGTAGATCATGACCTACGTCGACGCCGCCGTCGCTCCAATCCGCAAGACCGGCCAGATCAAAATCTACGGCTCCGCCGCATTCGAAGCCATGCGCAAGGCCGGGCAGCTTGTTGCGCGCTGCCTCGACATGTTGACGGAGCATGTCGGACCGGGCGTGCCAACCGAGAAAATCGACAATCTCGTCTTTGAGTACGCGATGGATCACGGCGCCCTGCCCGCGACGCTCATGTATCGCGGGTACAAGAAGTCGACCTGCACCTCACTCAATCACGTGGTCTGCCACGGCATTCCCGGCGACAAGCCGCTCAAGGACGGCGACATCGTCAATATCGACGTGACGCTCATCCTGGACGGCTGGCACGGCGATTCCAGCCGTATGTTCACGATCGGTGAAATTCCGCGGCGGGCGGAGCGGCTGATCGAGGTCACGCACGAGGCGATGATGCGCGGCATTGCCGCAATCCGGCCCGGCGCCACCAGCGGCGACGTTGGCCACGCCATCCAGACCTATGTGGAAGCGCAGCATATGAGCGTGGTTCGCGATTTCTGCGGCCACGGCCTCGGGCAGTTGTTCCACGATGAGCCGAACATTGTCCACGTCGGACGTCCGGGGGAAGGCATCGTCCTCAAGCCCGGAATGTTCTTCACGGTTGAACCGATGATCAATCTCGGCCGCCCGCACGTGAAAGTGCTGTCCGACGGATGGACCGCCGTGACCCGCGACCGCTCGCTTTCCGCGCAGTTCGAGCACACCATCGGCGTCACCAAGGACGGCGTCGAGGTCTTTACCTTCTCGCC
>JBEVFG010000233.1:0-7408 GCA_040512415.1 Pseudolabrys sp.
TGCGCGATAATGGCGACGTTTCGAAGATCCATTGCGAGTTCCAGAAATCAAAGCGCGGGCCCCGTGGGGGACCCGCGACGCGGCGTGTTTGCGGCGCAATATAGTCACGCGCGGCGCGGATGCAACCGCTACCAGCGCATGGTCGAAATCTGCCTTTATGAGTTAATATCGATGGGAGTTTAATGCGCGGGCGCGGTGGCAACCGACATAGCTGGGCAAAGAACAGCGAGGCTCGACCATGAGCAGCAAACTTACTGGAGATGCCCGCAAATCAGCGCTGGCCGGACTTAAGGGCTGGTCGGAGACGAGCGGCCGCGACGCCATCACGAAGAAATTCGTGTTCAAGGACTTTAACCAAGCCTTCGGCTTCATGACGCGCGCGGCGTTGGTCGCGGAAAAAATGGACCATCATCCGGAGTGGTTCAATGTCTACAAGATGGTGGACGTAACCCTCTCCACCCACGATGTCGGCGGCCTGACCGACCGCGATGTGAAGCTTGCCGAGGCCATGGATAAGATTGCCGGATAACCGTGGCCTTGCAGACGCCTAAATGGCCAACCACATAATTGAAAACATGGCATACTCATCAGCAGAGGCGGCATTCGAGGGGCGCAAGAATGACGCGTTGAGGCGTCAGTTCTGGCGCAAGCTACAAGGCGTTGCTGCGTCGATTCCCTTCGCTGAGGAGTTGCTGACCGCCTATTATTGCGCCTTCGACCGCAAGACGCCCACGTCGGTGAAAGCGACGCTGGTCGGCGCCCTTGCCTATTTCGTTTTTCCCATCGATGCCATTCCGGACTTTCTGCCGGTGCTGGGCTTCACCGATGATGCGGCCTTTCTCGCCGCAGCCATCAAGCTGGTGACCGATCACATTCGTCCTGAGCATCGCGACGCGGCGCAACGCGTTCTGGCGGATCTCAAGTAGGGCAGGCCGCAACAAATTACGGCCGCAAGATCACTTTTCCCATCACTTGCCTCGCCGCGAGGGCCTTGAGCGCTGCCGGCCCATCCGTCAGCGGATAGATCGCATGAATGTGCGATGACAATTTTCCGTCCACGCACCAGGCCAGCAACTGTTCGGTGTTCGCGCGATGGCCTTGCGGATCGCGGTCCATCCACGAGCCCCAGAATACGCCGATCACGTCGCAGCCCTTGAGCAGCACGAGATTGAGCGGCAGTTTCGGAATGTCGCCGGCGGCGAAGCCGACCACGAGAAACCGGCCCTGCCACGCGATCGAACGCAACGCAGGCTCGGTGTAGGGCCCGCCAACCGGATCGTAGATGACATCGACGCCCCGGCTGCCGGTAACACGGCGGAGCGCGTCCTTCAGATCATCTTTCCCGTAGTTGATCGTATCATCGGCGCCGTGCTTTTTGGCGAACGCCAGTTTTTCGTCCGAGGATGCACAGGCGATGACGCGAGCATTCATCAGCTTGCCAAGTTCGACTGCCGCGAGACCCGCGCCGCCGGAGGCACCAAGGACGGCCAGGGTTTCGCCGGCACGCAATTTCGCCCGGTCCTTCAACGCGTGAAGCGTTGTGCCATAGGTGATGCAAAGGCCGGCTGCCCGGTCGAAATCAAGTGCATCGGGTATCTTGTTGAGCTTGCTGGCGGGCGCTGCAATTTTTTCACGCGCTGCGCCGTGGGTGAGGCAGCCGATGACGCGATCGCCGATCTTCACCGTACTCACGTCAGAGCCGACACTTTCGACCGTGCCGGCGAATTCCGCGGCCGGTGAGAACGGCAACGGCGGCTTGGTCTGGTACTTGTTCGCGATGATCAGCGTGTCGAAGAAATTCAATGCAGCGGCCTTGATGCGCACGACAGCCTCGCCAGGTGCGGCGATAGGATCGGGAACATCGGCAAGCTCGAGATCATCGGGTGTTCCGTGGCGCGTGCAGAGCAGTGCTTTCATGGCCTTCCAGTCGCCGGAGTGCGGATTTGTGCCGCGGTTCTACCATGGTCTGCGGGCGGCGGATTGCCGCCTTCACATTGCCGATTTTCGCCGGTAATGGGCTAGTATCCAGCGATTCTTTATGGGGGCGGCTCAACGACCGTCAATATCGTCACCGGTAGGGCCCGATGAACACAACCGCTTTGTTTCGTACACTCATTGTTTCGATGTCGGCTTGCCTATGTGCCGCGTCAGCCTCTGCGCAACAAAAGAAAGCCGCTGCAAACCCCACTGATCAGGCCGTACTGCTCGGTCAGTTCGGAGACTGGGGCGCGTACAGGGCATCGCCCGGTGGCAAGAAAATTTGCTTCGCCCTTTCGAAGCCAAGTTCGGCCACCACGGAACCGGCCGGCCGCAACCGCGATACAGCGTATGCATTCGTATCGACGCGACCGTCGGAGAAGGTGAAAAACGAAGTGTCAGTGATTGTTGGCTATCCGCAAAGACCGGGCCACGACGCCACCGCAGCGATCGGCCCGGCGACCTACGCCATGTACACGCAGAACGACGGCGCCTGGGTAAAGAATGCGGCGGAAGAGGCCCAAATGGTGGATGCCATGCGCAAAGGAGCCGACTTGGTGGTCAAGAGCGAATCGGGTCGCGGCACCAAGACCACGGATACTTACTCGCTTAAGGGTATCGCGCAGGCCCTCGACAGGGTGGCGGAAGAGTGCAAGTGACCCGCTGTTAGGGTCTTTGCCAGGCCGCACCGGAGTGGCAAGACCGGTCGATCCAGCATAGATAGACTGCGATTTGCCATTGTGATTGCCGGAAAAAGCCGGCAGTGAACTCTGCTCCCATGACGCTGACCTTACAAAGCGCCGAGGCTATCGAAAAGACGCCGCTCGAGCGCTATGTGGCGCCCGAGAAGCCGTCACTCGTCGGCATGACGCGCATGGAGCTCGCCGCTGCGCTCGGCAGCCTGGGGGTGCCAGATGCGCAGCGCAAGATGCGCGTGCAACAGCTCTGGCACTGGATCTACTTCCGCGGCTTCACCTCGTTTGAAGACATGACGAGCGTATCGAAAGAACTACGCGCGACCTTGTCTGAGCATTTTACACTTGCGCGGCCGGAGATCGTCGCCGAGCAGGTTTCGGTGGACGGCACGCGCAAGTGGTTGCTTCGTTTGCCGGGCGAAGTTCAAGGTGAACGCCCGCACGAAGTCGAGTGCGTTTACATCCCCGACACCGAGCGGGGCACGCTGTGCGTGTCGAGCCAGGTCGGCTGCACGCTTAATTGCACGTTCTGCCACACGGGGACGCAGCGGCTCGTGCGCAATCTTACGGCGGGCGAGATCGTTGGCCAGGTATTGGCCGCGCGGGACAGTCTTGGAGACTGGCCGGGCGGCACGCGGCCGACTGACGGCGTCGTGCCGAGCGGCGATCGATGCATCACGAACATCGTGATGATGGGGATGGGCGAGCCACTCTATAATTTCGACGCAGTTCGTGATGCCTTGCTTATCGTTGCCGATGGCGAGGGCATCGCTATTTCGAAGCGCCGCATCACGCTGTCTACCTCCGGCGTCATCCCCAACATCCAGCGCACCGGCGCCGAGATCGGGTGCATGCTGGCGGTGTCGCTGCATGCGGTGCGTGACGACCTGCGCAATGAGCTGGTGCCGCTCAACCGGAAATATCCAATCTCGGAGCTTCTGGATGCGTGCCGCAATTATCCCGGCGTTTCGAATGCCAAGCGCATCACGTTCGAATACGTGATGCTCAAAGGCGTGAACGATTCCACCGACGATGCAAAAGCGCTGATACGGCTGCTTAAGGGCATCCCCGCCAAGATCAATCTTATTCCGTTCAATCCGTGGCCGGGCAGCAAGTACGAGTGTTCGGACTGGGAGCAGATCGAAAGATTTTCACAGATTGTGTTCGATGCGGGGTATGCTTCGCCGGTGCGCACGCCGCGCGGGCGCGATATTCTGGCAGCCTGTGGCCAGCTCAAGAGCGCGACAGAAAAACTTTCGGCGCGCGAGCGTATGGCGTTGCGCGCGATGGCGATGGTGGAGTGACGACGCGGTTTTTGGGGGCAATACAGCAAGATGTCACTCTTGGGCCGGATCATTGTCATTATTTTTGGACTTCTCGTTGCCATCATTGTTGCCGGCATCACGCTTGCGATCGGCATCGTTCTGCCCGAATGGGCCACGATGGATAGCGACCCGGTCGAACGCGTGATCTTTTTTTTCGCCGCTTTTTTTGCCACCAGCTATGTCGGCACGGTCGCAATTTTTCCCGCCGCGATTGTGATCGTAGTTTTGGAGGCGGCGCGCATGCGCAATTTCCTCTACTATGGCATCGGCGGTGCCCTGGTTGCACTTGCGTCCTATTACGGGTCCGACATTTCGCTCCAGCTTGAAAACACCACAGATGTGACGCCGGTTGGGAATGCCCTGCAATTGGCGGCCGCCGCGGGAATCCTTGGCGGCTTGGCATATTGGCTGATCGCCGGCCGCAACGCAGGCCGCTGGCGCGAGCGTCGCGTACCCTCAGCTTGATCTGAGTTTGCACGCGCAGCGCTGACGCCACGCAATCGGCTTTCTATTTGCGGGCGCGTCAGCTAGACGAGCCTGCATGAACCGCACCGGATTGCTGATCGCACTCGCCATTGCCGTTGTCGTTGGCTTGGTGTTCGGGCTTTATCCCGGCCTCGATTTGGAAGTCGCGCGGTATTTCCACGCGTTCGAGGACCGCAGTCACAATATGTTTGCGCTGCGCATCTTCCCACCGCTGATGAAGGCGCGCGACATCGGACTCTGGGTTGGCACCATCCTGGTTGTGCCCGCCGTGTGTGCGCTCATCATCAAGCTGATGCTGCCGCCTAAAAGAATGCTGATATCAGGTCGTGCAACAGTATTTCTGATCGCGACGATGGTGCTTGCGCCAGGCTTGCTGGTAAATGTCCTGCTCAAGGATCATTGGAGCCGGCCGCGGCCCATCGACGTGACACAGTTCGGCGGCAACCAGAACTTCGTCGCCTGGTGGGACCCGAGGGGCAATTGTTCGTCCAATTGCTCGTTCGTCTCCGGCGACGTGGCGGGCGCCGTGTGGACGATTGCGCCTGCCGCCCTGGCGCCGCCGCATTGGCGCGCGCTCGCCTATGCAGCGGCGCTCGCGCTCGGGGTGGGGATGGGGACTATCCGCGTGATGGCCGGCGCGCATTTTCCGTCGGATGTCATCTTCGCCGGCATATTCACCTATTTGATCGTTTGGATCACTTACGCAGTTATCTATCGCTGGCGCCGGACCCGGTTCTCGGACGAGGACGTCGAGCGGGCGCTCGAGCGCGTGGCCATGCCGGGCTACAATTTGATTGCCGGCCTTTTCGGTGGAAGTCGAAAGACAAAATAGAAGTCGTTAACGAGGACGCGCTTTGCGAGGCTGGTCTTTGGCCCTATAGTCCGCCGCAATTTTCCATTGCAGCAGTTTTCCAATGCCCGACGGCAAGACCAAGAAGACCGTTAAGAAAGTCGTGCTCGCTTATTCCGGCGGGCTCGATACTTCGATCATTCTGAAGTGGCTGCAGACCGCCTACGGCTGCGAGGTCGTGACCTTCACTGCCGATCTGGGCCAGGGCGAGGAGCTCGCGCTTGCACGCGAGAAGGCACTGCTGCTCGGCATCAAGAAGGAAAACATCTTTGTCGAAGATCTGCGCGAAGAGTTCGTGCGCAATTACGTCTTCCCGATGTTTCGGGCAAATGCGCTGTATGAGGGGCAATATCTGCTCGGCACGTCCATCGCACGGCCGTTGATCGCGAAAAAGCAGATTGAGATCGCTGAGAAGTTAGGGGCCGATGCGGTCGCACATGGCGCCACCGGCAAGGGCAATGATCAGGTGCGTTTCGAGCTGGCCTACTATGCGCTCAAGCCCGACGTAACGGTGATCGCGCCTTGGCGCGAGTGGGATCTTACCTCGCGCACCAAGCTGATCGAATTTGCGGAAAAGCACCAGATTCCGATCGCCAAGGACAAGCGTGGCGAGGCGCCGTTCTCGGTCGACGCCAATCTGCTGCATACTTCATCGGAAGGAAAAGTCCTGGAAAATCCGGCGCAGGAAGTGCCGGACTACGTGTTCTCCCGTACGGTCGATCCTGAAAAGGCGCCCGACAAGCCCATCGCGATCACGATCGACTTCGAAAAGGGCAATCCGGTTGCGATTAACGGAAAAAAGCTCACGCCTGCGGTTCTGCTGAAACAGCTTAACGATCTCGGCAAGGCCAATGGCATCGGGCGGCTTGATCTTGTCGAGAATCGTTTCGTAGGTATGAAGTCCCGCGGCATGTACGAGACACCGGGCGGCACGATACTGCTGGCCGCGCATCGCGGCATTGAATCGATCACGCTCGATCGTGGCGCGGCGCATCTCAAGGATGAGCTGATGCCGAAATACGCAGAGCTCGTCTATTACGGCTTCTGGTTCACGCCCGAGCGGGAGATGCTGCAGGCTGCAATCGACAAAAGCCAGGAGCTGGTGACCGGAAGCGTCAGGCTCAAGCTCTACAAGGGCAACGTCGCCGTCATCGGACGCGAGAGCAAGTATTCCCTCTATGACCAGGAGCTTGTGACGTTCGAGGAGGGTGCGGTGGCCTACGATCACCGCGATGCCGAAGGCTTCATAAAGCTCAACGCCTTGCGACTTCGCACGCTCGGCCAGCGGCGGCGCAAGTTCAAGCTCGACTAGGCGGCCCGATGATGAAGATTGCGGCGAGCGCCTGTCTGCTTTCGGCCCTTGCAGCGGGTTTGATCGGCTGCTCCAGCGGCAGCAGCAAGCAGCCCGAGGAGAACCCCAATGTCTTCCCGGCTGACTACAAAAACGAGATTCTTCTCACCATGACCAACACGCTTGAGGATCCGACCAATATCCGCGGCGCCTTCATCAGCGAGCCGGTGCTGCGGTCGGCAGACAAGGACGAGCGGTACGTGGTGTGCGTACGTTCGGACTCGCGCAACGCGAATAAAAACTACACGGGAAGCAAGGATCGCATTGGCTACTTTTACGCTGGCCACCTCAACCAGCTGGTGGATGCGTCAAAGGAGCAATGCGGCAATGCTGCATACAAGCCCTTCCCGGAATTGGAAAAGCTTTGCCTGGCGAAGAAGTGCCTGTAGTGCGAGTGGTCTGCCGCTCATGGTCTGGTTTCGCGCGTCGTCTCAGCCTCATCATTATTCACCTGCATAAAGCGGGGCTCGGGGTCTAGCGGCAAATTGCGGCGCTTCTTGTTTCCGATCTCATCGATGACCTTCTGCATCTGGACAAATCGCACAGGCGTAATCGGGTGATCCGTGGTGAGACGGATGCTGTCAGGGTCCTCCAGCGAGAATGTGCGCCAGATTTCTTCCGAACCGGTAAGGTCGTAGCCGGCACGGGCAGCATAATAAGCGCCGACATAGTCGGCTTCGCGCTCGAACGCGACGCTGAAGGCCCGCGCGCCCGCCTGGGTCAA
>JBEVFG010000234.1:0-5616 GCA_040512415.1 Pseudolabrys sp.
TAGGCTTCGGCTGTATGCAGCTCCGGATTAATGAACAGCTTGGTGTAAAGCTTGCGATCGCGCAGGTGGATGCCGACGTCAGGTCCGGGCAGAAGACCGCCGAATACATGCACCTTGCCGTCGGCGTCGCGGATTCGCAGCTTGCCCTTGCGGATGAAGCGCCGAAGCAGATTGGACAATAGACGCACGTGGCAGTCCTCCGCGGTCGTCCCATCTCCATAGCAATGAATCGGAAAGGGATCACGTGGCGCCGGAAAAAGCAGCGCTGATTACCTCACGGAATCGATTGTCTTGCCATATATCATGCGATGCCCGCGGCAAATCTGCCCATCTCCCTATAACAGAGGACTGCCTTTGGCTTTCCGGGACTCCCGCCGTCTGCTATCGTTTGCGCCATCCAGAAATGTCGGAAGGAGAAAATACAGTTATGGCGAGCGCCGCTGAGGATATTGTCGAAATGATTACGGGCCGAATCAGCCCCACCAGCGATGCGCTTCAATTGTCGGAACCGCTCGACAAGCTGGGACTGGACTCCATGCAAGTGGTCGAGTTGATTTTTGATATCGAGGAAAAATTCGACATACAGATCCCGCTTAACGCGAATATGGATATTGAAAGCAAGACCGTCGGGGATCTCATTCAAGCGGTAGACCAGCTTGTTGCCGCTAAAGCGAAGCCGAATTGAACCGGGTTGTTATTACCGGTCTCGGCGTCGTCTCATCCGTTGGACAATCGACGCAGGACTATTGGGATTCCCTGATTGCGGGGCGCTCGACTTTTGCGCCGCCGACGCTCGGAACCGCCGCGCAGGCCACCGGCAAGCTCGTCGGCGAAGTTAAAGGTTTTGAGCCGGCGGCCCATTTTGAATCATCGCAGCTCCCGCTGCTCGACCGGGTTTCGCAATTCGCCATCGTTGCTGCGCGGCAGGCCGTGAGCCAATCGGGACTTGAATTGCGCGGCGAGATTGCCGAGCGAACTGCCGGGATCATCGGAACCGGATCGGGAGGACATACGACCGTCGATGACAACTTCCACCGTCTCTATGCGGGTGGCGCCGCGCGCCTGCATCCGCTGACCATTCCCAAGGCCATGATCAGCGCGGCGGCCAGCCAGGTGTCGATGTACTGCGGCATCAAAGGCCCGGTTTTTTCGGTTTCATCCGCATGCGCGTCGGCAACTCATGCCATCGGACAGGCATTCCACATGGTGCGAAACGGCAGTGCAATCTGTGCCGTGACCGGTGGCACCGAGGCGAGCATTACGTTTGGCGCCATGAAGGGCTGGGAAGCCATGCGTATCATGTCGCCCGACACCTGCCGGCCTTTCTCGAAGGATCGAAAGGGAATGTTGATCGGCGAAGGAGCTGCCGTGGTGGTGCTTGAGGCCCTGGATCACGCGCGCAGCCGAGGCGCGGATATCCTGGCCGAGATTGTCGGATTTGGAATGAGCGCCGACTCGAAAGATCTGACCGCCCCCGACCCAGATGGAATGGCGCGGGCCTTAACTGCGGCGTTGGCGGATGCAGCTTTGTCTCCGGATATGATCGATTATGTCAACGCGCACGGAACGGGCACGACGGCCAACGATCATGCCGAAACGGTCGCCCTGCATCGCAGTTTCGGCGCCCATGCGCGGCAACTTGCAATTTCGTCGACGAAATCCGTTGTCGGTCACACGCTTGGCGCCGCGGGCGCGCTGGAATTTGTCGCCGCCATCATGGCCATTCGCGATGGCATCGCGCCGCCGACAATGAATTATCTCGGGGCGGACCCCGACTGCGATCTCGACTACGTCCCCAATGAAGCGCGGCGCATGCCCGTCCGCGCGATCTTGAACAATTCCTTCGCCTTTGGCGGATTGAACGCTGTCTTGGCGGCGCGCCAATTTGCAGGGTGATTAGGCATGACAGCCGCTTGGCTTGGATAGGGTCACTTACCCTGAAATGAGTTTCAGCCACTCGTCCTCGGTGAGCATCTTTACGCCGTGCTTTTTGGCCTCCGCGAGCTTCGATCCGGCACCCGGGCCGGCGATGACATAATCGGTCTTCTTCGAGACGGAGCCGGCAGCCTTCGCGCCGAGGCGCTCGGCCTGCGCCTTGGCTTCCTCGCGCGTCATCTTTTCCAGCGAGCCGGTGAAGACAACGGTCTTGCCGGCAATCGGGCTGTCCGTCTTCGGCTTCTCAGCGTCGAGCACCTCGACCTGCTTCTTCAGCCGCTCGACAATGCCGCGATTGTGGCTTTCCCCGAAATAGGCCTTCACGGCCTCGATGACCGTGTCGCCGATCTGATCGAGCGCATCCATGTCGGCGGCGGCCTCCGCGTCGCCTTTGGCGATCTTCAAGCAGGCATCGTGGAAGGCCTGCCATGACCCGTAGCCGCGGGCGAGCGCAAGCGCCGTCGTCTCGCCGACATGGCGGATGCCGAGCGCATAGATGAAACGGTCGAGCGCAATCGTGCGCCGCGCGTCGATGGCGTCGAAAAGGTTGCGCACGGACGTTTCGCCGAAGCCTTCCTCCTCAAGCAGCTCTTTCCTGTGCTTTTTCTCCAACGTGAAGATATCGACCGGCTCCTTCACCCATCCTTTCTCGAAGAACAGCTCGATCTGCTTCTCGCCCAGGCCCTCGATGTCGAAGGCCCGCCGCGAGCAGAACAGCTTCAGGTGCTCGATCTTCTGGAATGGACAGGCAAACTCGCCGGTGCAGCGGGCGCGGGCACCCTCCTCGCCGGTCGCGGTCTCTTCGCGCACCACGTCGGTGTGCAGATGACACGGGCATTGCTTGGGAAATTTATAGGGCTTTGCATCTTTCGGCCGCTTGTCGATCACCACGTCGACGATCTGCGGGATGACGTCGCCGGCGCGCTGGACGATCACAGTGTCGCCGATGCGGATGTCGCGGCCTTCGCGGAGAATCTCGCCCTTGCCGTCGACGCCTTTGATGTAGTCCTCATTGTGCAGCGTCGCCATCGAGACCACCACGCCGCCGACGCTGACGGGCTCAAGCTGCGCGGTCGGGGTGAGCACCCCCGTTCGACCGACCGTAATCAACACATCGCGCATCACCGTCATTGCACGCTCGGCCGGAAATTTGTGCGCGACCGCCCAACGCGGCGTCCGCGACACAAAACCGAGCCGCTCCTGCCAGTCGATGCGGTCGATTTTGTAGACGACACCGTCGATGTCATAGTCGAGCTTGGCGCGGCCTTCTTCGATCTTGCGATGGAAGGCGACCAGCTCGTCGGTCGAGCGGCAGAGCCTGGTCAGCGGATTGGTCTTGAAGCCGCAGGCCTCGAACCATTTGATCATGCCGGTCTGGGTGTCTGCCGGCATGTCGCTCATTTCGCCCCAGGCATAAGCGAAGAAGCCGAGCGGCCGCGACGCCGTGATCTTGGGATCCTTCTGACGCAGCGAGCCCGCCGCCGAATTGCGCGGGTTGGCGAAAATCTGACCGCCGGACGCCTTCTGTCGTTCGTTCAGTTCGAGAAACGCGCCTTTGGTCATATAGACCTCGCCGCGCACCTCGCAGACTTTCGGCACGGCCTTGCCCTTGAGTTTTTTCGGCACGTCCTTGAGTGTGCGGATGTTGGCAGTGACGTCTTCACCTTCGGCGCCGTCGCCGCGCGTTGCGGCCGTCACCAGTTCGCCGTCCTCGTAGCGCAGCGACATCGACAGGCCGTCGATCTTCGGCTCGGCGCTGAACGCGATCTTCTCGCTTTCGCCGAGCTTCAGGAAGCGGCGGATACGGGCGACGAAGTCGACAACATCCTCGTCCGAGAACGCGTTGTCGAGTGACAGCATCAGCAGCGCATGCCGCACCTTCTTGAACTTGCCGCTGGGCGCGACGCCGACCTTTAGCGAGAGCGATTCGAGCGTGCGCAGATCGGGGAAACGCTCCTCGATGGCGCTGTAGCGCGCCCGCAACGCATCGTATTCGGCATCGGTGATGCTCGGCCGGTCGTCCTGATAGTAGCGCTTGTCGTGCTGGGCGATTTCAGCGGTCAGGCGGGCGTGCTCGGCCTTCGCCTGTTTTGCGGTGAGAAAATCGACGGGTGCTTTGTCGGTTTTGACCTTGGACATCGATACTCATCACAGCCCGGCTTCAGCTCGCTGCCTTGATCAGCCGTTCCGCCGCGGCGCGCGCTTCGTTGGTGATCTCCGCGCCGGCCAACATGCGGGCGACCTCCTCGCGCCGGCGTTCCGCCGCGAGCTCGGTGACGCTGGTTGCAACGCGTTTGCCCTTCTCCAGCGCATCCTTGGTGATGAGATAATGATGGTCGGCGCGTGCCGCTACCTGTGGCGCATGGGTCACGGCCAGCACCTGCACCCCGCGTGCGAGCTTGGCCAGCCGCATGCCGATGGCATCGGCGACCGCACCGCCCACGCCGGTGTCGATTTCATCGAACACCAGGGTCGGCGCCGAGCCGCGGTCGGCCAGCACGACCTTCAGCGCAAGCAGGAAGCGCGCAAGCTCGCCGCCGGAGGCAACTTTCATCAGCGGCCCGGGCCGCGTCCCCGGGTTGGTCTGGACCCAGAATTCCACGCGGTCGATGCCGTTCGGGCCTGCGGCGGCCGGATCGGTATCGAGCTGGGTGGAGAACTTGGCACGATCGAGCTTCAGTGGCTTGAGCTCGGCATTGACCGCCTTGTCGAGCGCGGACGCGGTCTTGCCGCGTGCTTTGGACAGGGCATCGGCAGCCTTGTGAAACGCTGCGTCAGCGCGGCTGGCCGCCGCTTCCAGCGTCTTAAGCTTGTCCTCACCCGCATCGATCAGAGCAATGTCGGCAGTGTATTTGCGCGCGAGCTCCGCGAGGTCATCGACCGGGACATTGTACTTGCGCGCCGCTGCGCGCAGCGCGAACAGCCGCTCCTCGATGCGCTCGAGCTCGGCCGGGTCGAAATCGGCTGTACGCAAGGCAGTTTCAAGCTGCGCGCGCGTCTCGTCCAGGGCGTTGAGCGCGATATCGAGCGCCTTCACCGTGGGTTCGATCAATCCGGGGGCCTGCGCCACACGCCGTTCAAGGCGCCGGATGACGCCTGATAGCGCCGGCACGCTGGAATTCGCGCCGGCGATCACCTCGTGCGCATCGCGCAGATCCTCCGCGACTTTTTCGGCCTGCATCATGGAGGTCCGCCGCTCCGCGAGCGCGGTCTCCTCGCCGCCTTGCGGCGCTAGCTTATTGAGCTCGTCGACGGCATGGCGCAGCCAGTCACCCTCGTCCTTGGCGCGCTCGACCTCGGTGCGATGAGCCTCGGCCGCCTCGCGCGCGTCGCGCCGCGCCTGCCAGAGCGTTTCGACCTCTGAAGCCTGAATTTCCAGCCCGCCGAAAGCATCGAGTAATCGACGATGCGTTGCCGCGTCGGTCAACGCACGCTCGTCGTGCTGGCCATGGATTTCGACCAGCGCGCTACCGAGCTGCTTGAGCACCTGAACGCTCACCGGCTGGTCATTGACAAATGCGCGCGTGCGCCCATCGGACAGCTGCACGCGGCGGAGGATCAATTCGTCTTCCGACGAAATGTCATTGGCCGCCAGCAGCGCGCGCGCCGGATGACCGTGCACAACATCGAAGACGGCCGTCACCTGCCCCTGCTCAAGTCCTTGCCGCACCAGCGTCTGGT